>QHBL01000294.1 GCA_003244125.1 Chthoniobacterales bacterium | reverse complement strand
AATAAGCAAAATACCGAGCCTCTCCGCCGCCGCGAAAATTTCCGGCCGATCGAAAACTTCATCGTGCAACGTGATCGCGAGCACGCCAAAACCGAGTCGATGCGCCCTCGCCAGCAATTCCCGCGCGGAATAATCCAGCTTATCCTTCGGATCATCCAGAGTGTGAATGTGCAGATCGATCTTGATCCAATTTCTTTTGCTCATGCTCATGCTCATAATCCTGCTCCTGATCGAATCGCATTTCCCATGCAACAGCGGCGCTTCAATCTTGGTCCCGTCAAGTCTTCACTTCGGGTTTGATCATGAGCAGGAGAAACACAAGAAATTACGCAAGACAAAAGGCTTGCGACGCTACTCGCGCCATCTACCGTTCGCCGTTCACTTTTTCACGCTCGGGTGGTGAAATGGCAGACACGTACGTTTGAGGGGCGTATGCCGAAAGGCATGCGGGTTCAAGTCCCGCCCCGAGCACTCCTCTTCCTCATAATCCTAATCCTAATCTTCCAATTCCCCATGCGAAGGCTTCTAAGTAACTCCAACCGGCCGCTTCACCGCGATCAACTCGTCAAGCAGATAGGACTTTGTATCAATCCAGAAAGCTTCTTTGGCGTCGGTCTCCTGCCCGCGGTGCGCGGGCAGGCAATGCATTACCAGCGCGTCCCGCCGCGCGAGCGCGACTAACAATTCGTTGATCTAATCCGTGCCATCCGCACAATCCGCGGCCCCAACCAAAATTAGTTTGTCTTTCCGTAAGGGGATGTCGCGTTTACTCTGCGCGCCATGGAATCGTTCACTCTCGTCGGCGTTGTTGTCATTGCGGTCATCGCGTTCGTTCTCGCGATTATCGCTTTCAATTTTTTCGGTCTCTGGCTGCGCGCGCGAATCGCGAACGCGCCGGTCGGCATCGGTAAAATGATCGGGATGCGTCTGCGCAAGGTGCCGGTGGGAATGATTGTGGATAATCGGATTACCGCCGTGAAAGCGGGCATCGACGTGCCGAGCGATCCGTTGGAGGCGCACTACCTCGCGGGCGGTGATGTCAGTCAGGTCATCCTCGCGTTGATCGCGGCGGACAAGGCCGGGATCGCGCTCGATTTCAATCGCGCTTGCGCCATTGATCTGGCGACGAAAGGGACCGGCAAAACCGTGCTCGAAGCGGTGCGCACAAGCATTAATCCTAAAGTTATCGATGTGCCGAACCCGTCGATGGGGCGGACGACGATCGATGGCGTGGCCAAGGATGGCATCGGCGCGAAAGTGAAAGCGCGCGTGACGGTGCGCTCGCACCTCGATCGCTTCGTCGGCGGCGCAACCGAAGAGACGATTATCGCGCGCGTCGGCGAAGGGATCGTGAGCGCGATTGGCTCGGCCGATTCGTACAAAGACGTTTTGGAAAATCCCGACCGCATTTCAAAGGCGGTGCTGGCGAAAGGACTTGATAGCAACACAGCGTTTGAAATTTTATCGATCGATATTGCCGACGTCGATGTGGGCGACAACATCGGCGCGAAATTGCAGAGCGAGCAGGCGGACGCGGACAAACGGATCGCGCAGGCGAAAGCGGAAGTGCGGCGCGCGGCCGCCGTGGCAGTCGAGCAGGAGATGCGGGCGGAAACGCAAAAGATGCGTGCCAAAGTGGTGGAAGCAGAATCGCAAGTGCCGCAGGCAATGGCGGAGGCGTTTCGCTCCGGCAATCTTGGGATCATGGATTACTACAAGATGAAAAACGTGGTGGCGGATACTTCGATGCGGGACTCGATTGCGGGGACGGACAAGCCGGCGCAGACGACGTGAGAGGTGAAAGGTGAATCGTGTAATGATGTAGCGATGTAACGATTCAACGATTTAACGCCCCATGCATTTCGACCAAAACATTATCTTCATCATTGTCGCGGCGATTGTTGCCATTTCGCGGCTGGTGGGGCTGGCTTCGCGAAAGCGGCAGCAACAGCCCCCCTCTTCAACCGAGCAACCGCGGCGAACGGCTGCGCCGGTTTATCCTGTGAAAGCTGAAACGGACGAGGAACGGGTGCGAAAATTTTTAGAAGCACTGGGCGCACCACCGGGAACGCAGGCACCGCCGAAGGTGCAGCCGCGGACCGATCTGCCACCGCGTCCGGTCGCGCCGATTTCGCCGCCGCCAATCCCGAGACCATTTTCGCCGGTGCTCCTGAAACCGGTGCAGGAGAAAGTGCGCAAAGTTTTCGCGCCAAAGACAGCCGGGGCGCCCGTTGCCGAGAAGGTCCAGGCCGCTGATGAACCGGGAGAATGGCTGCAGGAACAGGACAAGGTGGCGAAAGCCGCCGCGAAGTTTGAATCGGCTACGAGCGGACTAACAAGAACTGAATCCGCGCCGACGACCGACCCACTTTGGCGCCAGGCGTTGCGTTCGCCGGAAGCGCTGCGGAGCGCATTTATTTTGCGCGAAATTCTTGGCCCACCACGCGCGTTTCAAGTCGAGTTGGCGATCCGCTAACCTGGAGGGACGCCCGCGGTGGCGTCCCAGTTTACCCCGGGGACGGGACAGCGCCCGTCCCTCCAAACGCAACACTTGAGCCGCCGGCTTAACTCCGTATTTTCCCCGCTCCGCGCCGGCGTGGCGGAACTGGCAGACGCGCTGGACTCAAAATCCAGTGATCGCAAGATCGTGTGGGTTCGATCCCCTCCGCCGGCAATGCGCTCGCGCGCATGCTGAATGGTGAATGGCTGAAAGCCAACTCCATTCGCTATTCACTATTCACGTCGCGTGTCCCGTCACTCAGCGATAGCCTTTTCCGCGCCGAGGCCGGTATTCGCGCGCACTAATAGCTCCGCAAATCGCGCCTCGGCTTTCGGTTCACGCCGCAGAAATGTGCCGACAATTGCCCCTAGGAATCCCAGCGGAATGCTGAGCAGCCCCGGATTTTCCAAGGGGAAAATGGGGGAGCGCTGGATGAAATGACGCGCAGCCGCCGCTGTTCCCGGTGGATCGATTTTCATGATGCTGGGGCTGATCATGATGAGCGCGATCGAGGCGATGAGCCCGACGGCGAGACCGGTGACGGCGCCGGTGGTGTTGAAGCGTTTCCAAAAAAGTGAGAAAACAATGACGGGCAGATTAGCCGACGCGGCTACTGCAAAGGCGAGGGCGACGAGAAAGGCGACGTTGGCGTCTTTCCCAAGCAAAATGGCAAGGCCGATGGCGATCGCGCCGACGACGAATGCAGTGATCCGCGCCACCCGCACTTCTTCGCCGGGCGCGCGCTCCACGCCTTTGTGGATGACGTTGGTGTAGAAGTCGTGCGCGAACGAAGTGGAAGCGCTGATGGTTAATCCAGCGACGACGGCAAGGATGGTGGCGAAAGCGATGGCGGCGATAAAGGCGAAGAAGACGTCGCCGCCGAGCGCCTGAGCCAGGAGCGGAGCGCTCATGTTATTGCCGCCGTGGGCGGCGATGTAGTCGCGCCCGACGATGGTGGCCGCGCCGAAGCCGAGAAACGTCGTCATGATGTAGAAGGAACCAATGAGAACCATCGCCCACACCACACTGATACGCGCGGTCTTCGCGTCTGGGACTGTGTAGAACCTGACGAGAATGTGTGGCAAACCCGCTGTGCCAAAGACGAGCGCCATTCCTAACGAGATTAACTCAAGCGGCCCATAAGGCGGGACGTAGCGCAAGCCTGGCTGAAGAAAGTTCTTCGTCACCAGATGACCTTTCTCGTGATAGCTCACGCGCGTGACGGCATTGAAGAAAGTGGCGAAGCTCCAGCCAAAATGGGCCAAAACCATCAGACTAAGTAGAATGGTGCCGGCGATGAGTAGAATAGCTTTGATGATCTGCACCCACGTCGTCGCCAGCATGCCCCCGAAGACGACATAGATAATCATGAGCACGCCTACTCCGATGACCGCGCTTTGATAGCTCACGTGCGAGCTGCCAAGTAGTAACGTAACCAGCGCCCCCGCTCCTACCATCTGCGCAATCATGTAGAAGGTCGAGACGGTGAGCGTGCTCAGCGATGCCATGGCCCGCACGGGCCGCGGACTCAGCCGGTAGGCGAGAACATCGGCCATGGTATATTTGCCGGCGTTGCGCAACGGCTCTGCCACGACCAGCAGCACGGTGAGGTAAGCTACCAGCCAGCCTACGGAAAACATGAACCCGTCATAGCCGAAGAAGGCAATAAGTCCCGCGATCCCAAGAAAGCTGGCAGCGCTCATGTAATCGCCGGAGACAGCTACGCCGTTCTGCCATGCCGTGATGCGCCGGCTGGCGGTGAAGAACGCCGCCGCTCCGCGCGAGCGTCGAGCCGCCCAGTAAGTAATGCCCAGCGTGACGAGCACAAAGAGCAGGAACATGAAAAGCGCCGCCGTCATATCTCGTTATTTTCCTTCTACTACTTCGCGGGACATCTTATCGAACCGGTTCGCTGCCCGCACGTACAATGCCGCAATCATCCAAGCCATGAAGAATTGCGAGAGCGCAAACAAGTAACCGAGATTAACGGCGCCAATGATTCGCCGTTCCATCAACGGGCGCGCGTAGCCTACCAGCACCGGCAGGGCAAAGTAGTAACAGATAAAGACGACCATCGCCGGCACAATGAAACGCCGCTTTGCCCGCAGCAGCTCGCGAAACCTGGCACTCGCAGCCAGCGCATTCCAATCAATCGCGCCGCGCTCCTCATCAGCCGTGCGTTCATGCGCCGGCTTCGGACTGGCGTGACTTAGCCGCGCGACATCAGTCGCCGCTCCGACCAGGGGAGTAGGATCCGGAGGAAGATTCGCGCCGTCCGCCATCGCGCTCTTTTATAAAGCGAGCGACGTTCTGCGCAAGCGCGCGATTCATCAACTTTCAGCGCGAACAGTCGACGCAGCGCTTTACCAGAAACAGGCCACGTCCGGTTAAATGTTCGCCAGGCTCAGTTCAAATCTCGAATATTATCGAGCCGCGCGGCAGAGGAGCGTGCGCTGCTTGTTCATACGACGCGCCACTCGCCTGCGCCGTATCTTCATCGGCATCGTTCTCATCCTCGTCATCATCACCGTCCCGACCGGCGCGCAATTCATCCGGACTAACCGAGGGCAAATCGTGTTGCTGAAGCTTGTCGTAACGCTGCCGGACTTCCGGAGGCAATTTATCCACCTCTTCCTTCGTCTCCACCGGCCCGCT
>QHBL01000018.1 GCA_003244125.1 Chthoniobacterales bacterium | reverse complement strand
TACATTTACACCACGCTCGATCCCTCAGTGCAGAATGAGGCGACGCAAGCGCTCGAGTCGACGCTGGTCAAAATCGAGCATCAATCGAACTTCCGTCATCCCAGCAAGGCGAACTACAAACCGCCGGAGAACGGCGAGGACGCTTCCATGCCGTACCTCGAAGGCGCCGTCGTCGTGATCGATAATCCCAGCGGCGGAATTCGCGCGCTCGTCGGCGGCCGCGATTATTCGCAAAGTAAATTCAATCGCGCGCTGGCGCCGGCCAATCGCCAGATCGGCTCATCGTTCAAGCCGTTTGTTTACACGCTCGCCTTTACTAATGGTTTGCTTCCCGGCGCATCGATTTCTGATGGTCCGATCGAGCCGGGAGAAGTCGAGGGCGCGGGCACGTGGGCGCCGGGAAATTCTGACGGCACCTACGGCGGCATCCAGCCCGCGTCTTACGGCCTGATCCACTCGCGCAATACCATGAGCGTGCGTGTCGGCCAGTTCGCCGGGCTCGAGGGCGTGCAGAAGATCGCCGCCACCTTAAACCTGAGCGACAAAGTGCCGCGCACCCCGGCCATTTACATCGGCGCCTTTGAAACCAACCTCAAAGACCTTACCGCCGCTTACACCGCGTTTCCAAATGCCGGCGTGCGCAAACAAAGCTACGTCATCGAGCGCATCGACGACCAGGAGCACCATCCGATCTACCGCGCCGCCCATCTCGCCGTGCCCGCGCTCGATCCCAGCGCCGCGTGGATGACATCGCAGTTGATGGAACAAGTGCTGACCCGCGGCACTGCGGCGACCGCGCGCTCGATGGGATTCAAGCTTCCAGCCGCCGGGAAAACTGGAACGACTAACGATTACAAAGACGCGTGGTTTCTCGGATACACCAGCACGCTCACCTGCGGCGTGTGGGTCGGCTTCGATCAGCCAACGACGATCGTCTCACGCGGCTACGGCGCGGCCCTGGCCTTGCCCGTCTGGGTGCAGGTGATGAATAAAGCGGCCACGCGTTATCCGGCAAAACCGCTCGAGCCCACCATGCCGCAGGCGCGCGTCACCGTTTGTTCCATTTCAAATGCGCTCGCCACCAGTGGTTGCGAAATGGCCGGCACTGCTTACGAAATCGTGTTGCCTTCAGACAAAGTGCCGTCATTAAACTGCGCCATCCACGGCGGCGAGGCGACCCAGTTCGCGCAACGTTTGGAGAATGCCGTGCCGAAAGCGATACCAAAACTCTTTCAACCTTTCCGAAAATTCTTCGGCGGGAAATAGCTGCTACGATGATGCTGAAATAGGTATGGCTGGCGTCGGCGCAGCCCTCAATCATCCGTCTGGCTCCCCGGCAGACCTTCATTCCTTGTGGCGGCGCCGCGCCGACTGGCTGGCTGACGCTGATTACGTCCGGGCGTTCGTTGATTGCGCCGTGGAAGCCGGCGAACTTTTGCTGGCGTTCGACGCGGCGCGCTCTGCGCTCGAGGGAAATGTTGTTGGCGATATCCACCTCATGCAGCAGATGGCTCTTGCTCTGGCGCAAATGGGTTCGCCACCTCGAGCTCAGGAGATTCTTCAGGAGGCGCTGAAAAAGGATCCGGCCAATCGCACGACTTTGAGCGGACTTGGCCGCACTTATAAGGATCTCTGGTGCGCGCAGCCAAACAATCTCGATGCGCTCACACAAGCGTTCGACTTCTACCACAAGGCATTTGCGCTCGATCCCGGCGACTATTATCCCGGCATTAATGCCGCCGCGATGGCCGCGCTCAGGGGCGATGTCGAGACCGGCCGGCGAATCGCCGCCGAGGTGCTTACGCTCTGTGAGCGGATGCCTTCAGATCAGCGCGATACTTATTGGGTGCGGGCAAGTGTGGGGGAGGCTCTGGCAATTCTCGGGCGACAAAACGAAGCGAAAGAGGCCTATCAACACGCCGGCCGAACCGGTCAGTTGCGCGAACTTTCATCTACGCGCAAACAAGCGCGATTACTTGCCAGACATTTGTATGGCGCCGCTCACGTCTTCGATAACGCATTCCCTATTCCCAGGCTCATCATTTTTTCCGGACACATGATTGACGCGCCCGATCGTGAGGGATCGCGATTTCCGCCCGACCAAGAGGGCAAAATTCGAGCGGAAATTAGAAATGCAATCTCGGACATGGACGCCGGCGTCGGTTTTGCCAGCGCCGCCAGTGGCTCTGATATCCTGTTTCTCGAAGCCATGCTGGCTCGGGGCGCGACGATCAATATCGTCCTGCCCTGGCCGCGCGAGGAGTTTATTCAGACAAGCGTCGCGCGCGCCGGTGCTGATTGGGTTGAACGGTTCGACAATGTGTGGAATCGGGCCGCTTCAACGAGAATACTGGGTGAACTCTACATGCCGGCGAGTCCGGTCGGTTTGGAATATTGCAACCTGACCATGATCGGGATCGCGAGAGAGCACGCGCGCTCTCTCGACCTCGATGTCGTTCCGCTGGTTGTGTGGGACGGGATGCCTGGCGCTCCTGGCGGCACAGGCTCGTTCGTGCAGTACTGGCGTCGTCGCGGCTACCCGGTGAATCGTATTTCATTGCCTTCCTATTCCGTACCGGCCGAGGTGAACTTTACGGGAGCGCCCGACCGGGCAGGCCCGGACGGTGACCAATTCGAGAACTGGGCCCGCGCCGCGCTTCGCCAGGAAGTGAAGGCCATCATGTTCGCAGATATTGTTGGCTACAGTCGCATTCGAGAAACCCATATCCCCAGATTCGTCGCGCAGTTTAACCAAAGGGTATCGAAGCTTATTGCGGAAAGTCCTTTTGCTCCGATCAACCTGAATACGTGGGGAGACGGCATGTATTTCGTGTTCAGCGGAGTTGAACACGCCGGCCGCTTCGCGTTGGACCTGCGCGATCTGGTATTGAATACAGATTGGATCAAGCTGGGCCTGCC
>QHBL01000186.1 GCA_003244125.1 Chthoniobacterales bacterium | reverse complement strand
GGCTGCAACTCACGGCTCGACTCTGCGAAGGCCATGGCAGCCGACAAGAAAAATCTGGAAAAGCATCGCGGAAGCGCGACCATCGCGCGCATGGCGCGAAGCGAAACTCCCAGGCCGCTGGAACAGGATATTTCCATTCACATTTTCACTGTGTCATCAGCCATGGTCGGCGTTTGTCTCACCGTCATCGGGCTTATCCGGGTGGTGATTACCTTGCGCAAAGCCGATACCCTCGCAGACGATCTGCTCGCGGCTGATGCAGTGCTGTTTCTGCTCGCCACGCTCTTTTCCTACTGGGCCTTGCGGCGGCGCAGTTACCGGCGGCGGCCGCTGCTGGAGCACACAGCTGATGTGCTCTTCATCGTCGCTCTGCTTCTGATGGTCGCGATTTGCGGCTACATCACTTACGCGGTCGCTGCTGTCGTCGCCTGACGCGGAAGCGCGGCGAGGTGACCGCGGCGCAACGTCAGCGAGGCGCGGCCGGCGAAGTTTCCTGGCCGAGCAAATTGCCCACCGTCATTCGCTCTGCCGGGCGATCGAGCGAATCGACGAAGGTGCGAAAGCGCTCCGAGAAAAGGTCGTGGCGCAAACTCCAGTAATATTCCAGCCCTGGCGAGGCGAGGTAATGCCGATAAAGATTCCACCAGCCGCGCCAGATTTGCTCGTCCATCAGGCCGTAGATGTAATGAAAGTGGATGGTCTCCATCGCTTTCAGGAATTGGAAAGCGACATGGTAGAAGCGAGCGCGGTCATCGGCCGAAAGCGCATCGAGATTCTCCAAACCCGTGCGCCAAAGCCGCCCCACCTCGACGTTCTCGGAAAACGGCTTCGTCACATCGCGCAAAGCGCTGGCCGCGGAGTCCTGCGCCGCGNNGCGCCACGGCATTGATCGCTTCCCAGTTCACTGCCTGAAAATAGCCACCGCGCGCTTGCAGTTCAATCTGAACTGGTCGGTCCATTTGCTCTAAATTTCGGTGAGCGCATTTCCGCGCGCGGCGGCGAAAGATAGGAACGCGCGCTCTCCGCGCGGCAACTTCGCGGACAAATGAACAACAACTCTTTTTCACTATCGTCGCAGAATCTGGATAAACTGGCGACCGGCCTTGGCTGGTTCAGCATCGCTCTGGGAGCGGCGGAAATTCTCGCTCCGCGTGCACTTTCCCGGCTCATCGGCTTTAAGCCCAGGTCGCTCTTACTGCCGGCGCTGGGGCTTCGCGAAATCACCAGCGGCCTCGGCATTCTTAACAAACGCGGAACCGCTGGCTGGCTTTGGTCGCGCGTGGCTGGCGACGCCATGGATCTGGCCCTGCTTGGCGCCGCGCGTTTGTCGAATGATGCTGACGAAAACCGCGTCGATGCCGCGGGCGCCGCTGTGCTGGGCGTCACCGCGCTCGATATTTACTGCGCCATTCAGCACAGCCGCGATGCCGTGGCCGACCGCGACGTGCATGTGCGCAAAGTCATTACCGTGGATCGGCCGCCGCAACAGCTCTATGCTTTTTGGCGCAAGCTGGAAAATCTTCCGCGCGTCATGCGCAACATCGAGTCCGTCCGCATCACCGGTGAGAATCGCTCGCACTGGACGGCGATCGGCCCAGGCGGCGCGCGTGTGGAATGGGACGCCGAGATCACTGGCGACCGGCCGGACGAGCTCATCGCCTGGCAATCGCTCCCGGGCGCGGATGTAGAGAACTACGGCTCCGTCCGCTTCGAACCGGCGTCAGGTCGACGCGGCACGATGGTGCGCGTGAGCATCACCTACACGCCGCCAGCCGGAAACATCGGTCAGACCATTGCCAAAATGATGGGGCGGGCCGCCGAGCAGGAAATCCAGGTCGATCTCTACCGCTTCAAGCAAATCATGGAGACGGGGCAGATCACGAGCACGGACGGACAACCGGCTGGACGGCCGAGCAGCACTTCACCGCTCTACGATGCCGGAACCACCCGCGGCTAACGAGAACAAGTTAACGAGAAACAGCTAACGACTATGAAAGCAGCATGTTGGTACGATAAGCGCGACATCCGGGTAGAAGATGTGCCTGACCCCAAACTTCTCAATCCGCGCGACGCCATTATCCGGATCACCTCGACGGCTATCTGCGGCTCGGATTTGCATCTCTACAATGGCTTCATCCCGTCGATGGAGAAGGGCGACATTCTCGGCCACGAGTTCATGGGCGAAATTGTCGAAGTCGGCAGCGAGGTGCAGAACCTTAAGGCAGGAGATCGCGTGGTCGTGCCGTTTCCGATTGCCTGCGGCGATTGCTTCTTCTGTCAGCGCGGACTCTTCTCCTGCTGCGAAAATTCCAATCCAAACGCCGCCATGGCGGAGAAGTTCTATGGTCACTCGCCCTGTGGCATCTTTGGTTACTCGCACTTGCTCGGCGGTTTCGCCGGCGGTCAGGCCGAGTATGCGCGGATCCCTTTTGCCGACGTGGGCCCAGTCAAGATCGAAAGCGACTTAACTGACGATCAGGTGCTCTTTCTCTCGGATATCTTCCCGACTGGCTACATGGCCGCGGAGAATTGCAACATCCAGCCCGGCGACACCGTCGCGGTGTGGGGTTGCGGTCCGGTTGGCTTATTCGCGATCAACAGCGCTTATCTCCTCGGGGCTGAGCGCGTCATCGCCATCGATCGTTTTCCCGAGCGTCTCCGTCTCGCTAGGGAGAACGCCAGGGCTGAGACTCTTAACTACGAAGAAGTAAACATATCTGATGTGCTAAACGAGATGACCGGCGGGCGCGGGCCGGACGCATGTATCGATGCTGTCGGCATGGAAGGTCACACGCACGGTCCTGTTTATCTCTACGATCGGCTAAAGCAGGCGGTCATGTCGGAGACGGAACGGCCTATCGCGTTGCGCGAAGCGATCCTGGCCTGCCGTAAAGGCGGTACCGTTTCCGTTCCCGGTGTTTATGGTGGACTCCTGGATAAGTTCCCCATGGGCGCAGTGGTCAACAAAGCTTTGACCGTCAAAAGCGGTCAGACACACGTCCACCGCTACCTCCGGCCGCTGCTTCAGCGAATCGAGCGACGGGAGATCGATCCAAGCTACATCATCACCCATCACCTCTCGCTCGAAGATGCGCCGAAAGGCTACGACATCTTTTGCAACAAGGAAGATGAGTGTGTCAAGGTCGTGTTGAAGCCCGGAAGTAACGGCGACGGCCGTTAACTATTCCTGCGGCTCGTTAGCTACTTTCAGAACAATCTTCCCGCGCGTGTGCGTGGTAGCGACCTGCTCTTGCGCCTTGGCCGCTTCGGATAGCGGCAGCACAGCCGATACCACCGGTTTGAGCTTCCCGGTTTCAATCAGCTTACTTAGCTCTGCCAGCACTTTGCCGTCGGGATGCGCCATCATGTCGGTGCCGCGAATACCATGTTTTTGCAGTTCGGCGGGATCCGGCGCTGCGGTAATCGAAACGATAATCCCGCCCCGTTTAACGACGCCGTAGCTGCGCGCCAGCGAGTCGCCGCGCACCGCATTGAGCACCACATCCACATCTTTTACGATATCTTCAAAGTTCGTCGTCGTATAATCGATTGCTTCGTCCACCCCGAGCTTCTTCAACAGGTCCTGATTAGCAGTCGAGGCCGTCGCAATCACTTTCGCGCCGCGAGCTTTCGCGATCTGCACGGCGAAGCTGCCTACTCCACCCGAGCCGCCGTGAATGAGAACAGTTTCTCCGGCGCGAAGCTGCCCCTTATCCACCAGCGCCTGCCAAGCCGTAGTCGCCGCCAAAGGCACCGCCGCCGCGCTTCGAAAATCAATGACTGTCGGTTTTAACGCGACTTCATCTTGCTTCGCCAGAGCGAACTGCGCATAACCGCCCTGCTCTCGAAAACTGAGATAGGCATACACCGCATCACCTTTCTTGAAGCGCGTGGCTTTCGCTCCGGCCTTTTCTATCACTCCCGCCACGTCCATTCCCGGAATCAGCGGCAAAGTTCCCCTGCTAAAGCGTCCTTCGCGGATCCCCACATCCACCGGATTCACCCCGGCAGCCATCACTCGAATGAGCACCTGGTCCGCGGTGGGTTCCGGTCGTGTCGTATCCTCATACTTCAGCACTTCCGGCCCACCAAAGGAATGGATTACTACCGCCTTCATCATCCGCCCCGGTTGAGCCATCGCGATCCCGAGCGAGCAACTCACGGCTAAAGCGACAACGAGACTTCTCACATTCATGTTCTGGGCAGATCGTAGCTGCCATCCGGCCACGGCGCCAGTGCTCGGGGGGGGACTTGAACCCCCATGCCTTTCGGCATACGCCCCTCAAACGTACGTGTCTGCCATTTCACCACCCGAGCTTTTATCACGTGAATAGTGACGGGTGAATGGTAGATAGGCCATGCGCCGCCGCAAGAGCTTTGTCTTGCTCTCAGCTTCGGCGTGGCAATCGTCAGCACTCGGCCTCTAATGAGCACTAACGACTGGATCAAGCTCGATCTTCATATTCATACTCTCGAAGATCCGAAGGATAAGCTCGACTACTCCGCGCGCGAGCTGCTGGCCCGCGCGCGACGGCTGGGTTTCGATGTCCTCGCCATCACACTGCATGACGCCGTCTTCGATCCACCCGCCATCTTCGAGGCGGCCTCGCGATTGCGAATCCTGCTCATCCCCGCGGCCGAAATGCGTCTCGAAGGCGCGGACGTCATTTTGCTAAACGTCAGCCGCCGCGACGTCGACGGGCTGCACACGTTTGCCGATCTGCGCCGGTTACGCGCCCGCCGCGGCGACTCACTTTTCACCATCGCGCCTCATCCCTTTTATGTATTTGGCGGCTCGATCGGCAAGCGCCTGCTCGCCGAGATCGATTGCTTCGACGCCATCGAGTGCTGTCATTTTCATAAAGGCATTTTCAATCCCAACCGCCGCGCCGCGTCGGTCGCGCAACAGTTTGGTAAACCGCTTCTCGCCACCTCGGATGCCCACCGGCTGAGCGCATTCGGGCATCACTACACATCGATACCGCGTCCGCCGGAGCTAACGCCCGAAGCGCTCTTTGCCCGGCTGCGCGAGGGAGAGCTGCGCATTCACAGCCCGCCGGCGACCTTTGCTGAAATCCTGAGCACTTTCTACTTCGTGTTCCTCAAGCATCCGTTTTTGGTAAAGTTCGAGCACGAACATCAGTAGAGTCTTGCTTTTGCGGCGGAAAACTGGCAAACCTCTTCTACATGAAAGTAGTTGCCAGAACTCTTACCTTCGTTGCGCTCCTATTCGCGATTCTGGCCTGCCAGCATACGGCGAAGAAAAATGAAGAAACGCGCAAAGCTGCCTTAAAGAAGCAGGCCAAAGTCGATGCCCGTCAGGAAGCGAGCGATGTCGATTTCGATGCCTTTGCTTCGCGCCTGCGCAAAGCTGTCGCGGCGCACGATGTCAACACGCTCGCCTCCATGATGACGCTCGATTTCGGCTATAGCTTGAATCCGGAACGGTCGGGCGATGGCGTATTCCAATACTGGGATGAAAACAATCTTTGGCCGGAGCTTGAGGGCATTCTCTCGGAGAAGTTCGTCAAGAAAGGTGAATATATGGTAGCTCCCCCGCAGTTCGCTGATCCCTCGCTGAACTACGATGGGTATCGCGCGGGTATCCGCCGCGTCAACGGCAGTTGGAAGTTCGCCTACTTCGTTAACGGATAACCTCGCTATCTGCCCAGATCGTAAATAGCTCCCCAGTTGCCTTTCGCCACCAGCGGCAGCTTATTCTCCCACGGTCTGGTGCTGCCGCCGTAGTTCGCCTTTTCTTCGTCGCCCCAGTAGAGATAGCGCACGCGCAGATCACGCGCCGTTTGCATCCAGTCGCCCTGGCCGAGCATGAGCGAGTTAAGCTTTTTCTCGATCGCTTCGTAGTCGATACCTTGTGTCCATAAGTGACCGGCATATCCACAAACTACTTTCCGTCCATTGAGTAGTAACGGGTGATTGTAAGTAGGAAAAGCCGCGAACCTCGCTTCCACCGGCAGCTTGTGCGTAGCTACTGCCACGGCGTCGACCTCAGCGCGACTGGCGAAGGTGAACCCGGGGCGCCCCGCCGCCAAGCCTCCGATGAGACTGACGAATCCAGACAAGAACAGGATGCAGCAGGCCGCAGCTCGCACCACTCCGGTGCAGTGACGAAGGAGCCGGTCCCACATTACCGGCAAGGTAATGAAGTAAGCCCAGATCAGGATCTTGGTGTTATCCCATTCCCACGGCGCTGTTTTGACCAGACAAGCCGCCATGAAGATCACCGCCGCCGCCGAAAGAAAGATAGCGTTGTTGGAAACGCGCCTTTCGCCGGCCCCGAACGCTTTCCATTGGTCGTGCGCGACTACTCCGAGTAAGCCAATCGCGACCGGGAGAAAGAAGCCGAAGTTGATAAACCAGAACCTGAAGAAGGGCATGGCAAAATCGCCGTCACGCTGTGTCCACCCCGGATGCCATTCAAATACTGAACCGGCGTGAAAGTGATCGGTAATCAGCCAGACGAAGAAACTAGCTGGAATAACCGCCGCGCCCGCGAGCTGAAGGAGCGGCCGGCGCGAAACCGGGCGTGCGATGAAAAGCAGGACGACGACCACATTGAGAGCCAGGAAGGTGTGGACATGAAAGAGAGGCATGGTGGCGTAGAGAATGTATTCCACCCATGTGGGGAGCCGCTGCTTTTCCAGTTCAGGGTCATCGCCATACTTTGCGCGCCATTGCCAAAGCAACAAAAGACCGGCCGGGATGGCGTAAAGCAAGCCGCGCTGGGTCACAAACATGGAAAGTGCGATGCTTTTCCAGGAGATGGTCGGTCCACCCTGGAAGTCGAGGAAGCGAAAGGTGCGAAAGATCTGGTAGCCAATCAGTCCGCCGTTGAAGAGAAAACCGGCGACGCCGAACGTGTCGCCCCAGCGATACAAAGCGTAGAAGGTAGCTACTGAAGCGAGCAGGCCGGTTATCGCCAGCTGGTGCCGCAGGTCGAACCCGAGGCAGGTAAAGATGGCATTGAACAAATCGATGCCGGCTGGATAGCGCAGCTTACTCGCGACATACAACGGGCTATCAGGCCAGAGTGCCACGCCATTGGCAAACGTCTTGATGTAGGTGATGTGCAATCCCAGATCGCCCAGGTTATTTGGCGACTGGATGCGAATGTCATTACCGTCGTAGTAGACCAGCCAGCAGAAGGACCGCAGCGCAAACATGGCGAAGATACCGCCGACGACCCATAGCCAGATACCACGATAACGCTCCACCACAGGTTCAGCCGGCGCCTTCACTACAGTCGTGGCCGGTGTGTAAAAGTAAGCAGCTATTCCCGCCGCCGCGCCGGCGACGAGGGAGATCAGCGCAATGCCGTAGCGCAAGCCACCGCCGTCGATGCCGAGAAGCAAAGCAGTCACCGTAGCGACAGCGACGTATATCAAACCCGCCGACAAGTAGCGCATCGGTAGATCTTAGGGGCGGCCAACGAAAGTCGGCGCCTGCCCGCGAAAGTAGTCTTTGAAGACACTGGCGCGGAGATAGAGCTTCGAGGTATCCTGGTAGGGGCGGATGGTCAACGGTTCCGTATAGTAGTTATCGTGGAGCTTCGCTTCTACTTCCGCGATGCGGTCCTCCTGCACGAGGAGGAAATCGCCATCCATGTTCGGCGGCCCATTTTGATTCTCGTAATATCCCACGTTGGGGAAGTCGCCGAGTATCCAGGGGAGGGGATAGGGGCTGGTGCGAATGATGTGTCCAGTCAAGTGATACGCGATGGGATTGCGATGAGCGAGGTCGAGTACCGGAGTCGTTAGCTTATAAATGTCGTTATAGGTCTGGACGTAAACGTATGGCTCTGAGGCGAAGAAGGCTTTGAGGTTGTCTGTCACGCCTTTGGTTAAATCCCAGGTTAGATCGGTGAACGTGGTGCAGCGAAAGTAGTTCAGCGCTACCGCGCTAACCAACGAGCTGGTTAAGAGGACGGCCGCGATGCTAGCCGCGAGGAACTGGCGTTTGGCTGCGACGGCAGTGACGGCGGCGGCAAACATGAACAGTAAAGGCCAAATGATACTTATGATGCACCAGGGAGTCTTGTAATGCACGATGCTGTATCCAATAAAAATACCCACGCCTGTGATCGTGAGATAGCGCAGGGCAAAGCTGCGAAACCATAGAGACAAAGGCGCGCAGAGGAGGCCGGCGCAGACGGGCCACTCGTATCGGCTGATGAGGAGTAGCCAGTAGTAGAACGGTTTCTCGTGACCATTGCCGTTGTGCCCAGTCTGGAACCAGGCATGAAAAGTCTGGTAGAGACCTTTGACGCCGTTCCAGTGAAAGAATGTGCCGGAGTAAAAGAAAACAATCGCAAACAGACCTGTCCCGCAGACAACGACGAGATCAAGCCAATGCCATTCCTGCGGCGCGGCTTCCGGATAGTCTGCCTGAATTAGCAGGTTGCAAACGTAAGCGATGGGTAGAGCAATGAGCGCGCAACCAATATGGATGATGTAGGTCTCCTTCGTCAGAATCATGCCGGTAATCCCGATCCCGGTATACCAGAGGTAGTTTAGCGTCCCGTTTTGCCAGAGACCGATGACCCCGAGCATGAACATCATGGAAAAGAGCAGCAGCCAGACTTCGTGAATGGAGTAGCGGCCATAGAAAATGAAGCCGGGTGAGATTGCCATGGCGAGCGCGGCTAAACGGGCAACCTGTTTGGGCAGCACGCTGTCATATCTCAGCGCCAGCCAGACAGACGCGATGCTGCCAAGAACGACTGGAGTGCGCAGTGCCCAAAGATTGCGACCGAAAAGCGTCTGCGACAAAAACAGGATGTAGAAATGCAGCGGCCCGTGGTAGTTCGTCGGGTCGTATTGGTAGAAGCCGTTCCTGACCATCTGGTCGACGAACCAGCCGTTGATGCCTTCGTCGAAATGCGGCGGCTTTATCGCGAGAAGGAAAAATCGCAGGCCGGCGGCGAGCGCGAGAATCACCCAGAACATCCAGTCGCTTTCCAGAGCGGCGATGAAGGCCAGCGGCGATGGCGCTGAAAAATCGGCTCGCGCGGCCTTGCGACCGCTGCTAGAAGGCGCAGCGATGCGCATTTTGGTGACGGGCGGCTGTGGCTTCATCGGGAGCAACTTTATTCGCTACATTCTAAAACATTACAAGCCGGCGTATGTGACCAACGTTGATGCGCTGACCTATGCCGGCAAAATGGAGAACCTGGCCGGCGTGGCGGAAGAAAATGGCGATCATTACGAATTTTTCAAAGCTGATATCGCAAGCACCGACCAGATGGATGTGCTCATGACCGAGCATAAGTTTTACGCCATCATAAATTTCGCGGCTGAATCGCACGTTGATCGCAGCATTAATTCGCCGCAGAATTTCATTCACACCAACGTCGCCGGCGCCGGCGTCTTGCTCGATGCGGCCCGGCGCCACGGCGTGCAACGTTTCATCCAGGTCTCGACCGACGAAGTTTATGGGTCGCTCGGCGCTGCCGGCCGGTTCACGGAAGCATCACCGCTCGATCCCAGCTCGCCCTACTCAGCGAGCAAGGCCGCGGCCGACCTGCTCGCGCTCGCTTACTTCAAAACCTTCGCGCTCGATGTCGTCGTCACGCGATGTTCGAATAACTACGGGCTCTACCAGTTTCCGGAAAAGCTCATTCCGCTGATGATCATCAAAGCGATGCGCAATGAGCCATTGCCGGTCTATGGCGATGGTTTGAATGTGCGCGACTGGATTCATGTGAATGATCATTGCGCTGCCATCGTTGCCGCTTTATTCGAAGGTAAAGCCGGCGTCGTTTACAACTTCGGAGGCGAAAGCGAGATGGCTAATCTCGAGGTGGTAAAGTTGATTCTACAGAAGCTAGGCAAACCTGAGACCTTGATCTCTTTGGTCACGGATCGTCTCGGGCATGATCGTCGTTATGCCATCGACTCCACCTTTGCCCAGCGGGAGTTAAATTGGAAACCGCGCCGGAGTTTTGCCCGCGGTTTGGAAGAGACAATCGCGTGGTATCAGGACAATCAAACCTGGTGGCAACCGTTGCTCGAACGCACCGGCCGTTACTAGCTCGGAAGAGTGCGTCTCTTGGCCTCGGCCGGAACTGCGAACTTATAGTAGAGCAAACCAGTCGAAGTGAGCGCAATCCCGAGTAGGGAAGGGATGAAGCTGGTGACCAGGGTAAATACCAGAAATGTCGCTTCGATAAGTAAGATCAAGATCAGCGTGTAAGGGTATCCCCATGTTTTGTAGGGGCGCGGGAGATTGGGAGCTTGTTGGCGGAGCAGGAAGACTGCGGCAAAGGTGAGAATGTTAAAGACGGAGGAAGTAAAGCTAAAGTAGTCGATAATCGCTTCGTACGATTTCCAGCCGGCGCGGCTGGCAAAAAGGATAAGAAGGCAAGCCCATGCGCCCTGGGCAAAGAGCGAGTTATTCGGCGTTCGGAACTTTGGGTGAATCCATGAGAGTTTCCGGAAAAACAATCCGTCGCGAGCCATGGCGAACCAGGTGCGGCTCTTGACCAGAATCTGGGTGTTGACGTTACCGAATGCACTGATCAGGATAGCTACGAGAACAAAGCTACTGCCAATCGCGCCGAGAGAAGTTTGCATCGACTCCGCCGCCACGGTCGAGCGCGAACCATAGATCGCGGCAATATGAGCAGGTCCAAGCAGATTAACATAGCCAAGGTTGGTGCAGAGATAGACAAACATCACCACGCTGATGCCGCCGAATAACGACAAAGGAAGGTTCCGGGTCGGGTTCTTGATTTCTTCCGCAACGTAGGTGGCTCCTTCCCATCCGCTGTAGGCGTAGAAGCCATATCGCATCGCTTTGAAGAAGCCGAGCGCGGCAACCCATCCGCCGATGCTCGATGCGCGTGGCGCGGAAGAGAAGTTGTGCCAGTGGAACCCGGAAGTGAATGCGATGACAACGATGAAGCCGAGAATGGCCAGCTTAAGAACACTGAAGATGTTCTGAATGATGCCGCCCAACTTGATGCCATAACAGTTAAGAACGGTGTGAAGTAAGACCAGCGCGATGGCGATGGCGGCGATAACAGGCGGGGAAGCTTTGTCGGGAAAGAAAGCCGCAAGAGTCTGGGCAAAGAAGATCGCGACGATAGCTATAGAACCTGTCTCGGAGACGAAGAACATGGCCCACCCGCGCAAGAAGGTGACAAACGTCGGGTAAGCGGCCTTCAGGAAAACGTAAGGACCGCCGGAACGCGGCATCATCGCTACGAGTTCGGCATAGCAGAGGGCGGCGAGAAGGGTGGCGATTCCTCCCAGTAACCAGACGCCATAGAAGAGTGGCAGCGATGCGCCCACTGCCACCATGATGCTGGCAGGCGTGCGGAAAATGCCTGAACCAATGATGCGGTTGATGACAATCGAGAGCGACTCGGTGACGCCGAGGCTGCGTTCTAGTTGATTCGGCTTCAAAGCGGCCAAT
>QHBL01000367.1 GCA_003244125.1 Chthoniobacterales bacterium | reverse complement strand
AAACGCCCGCGGCCACCATGGTCGCGGCATGGATCAACGCGGAGATTGGCGTCGGTCCTTCCATCGCGTCCGGCAGCCAGACGTGCAGCGGAAATTGCGCGGACTTACCGACGGCGCCGCAAAAAAGCAGCAGCACAGAAATCGTTAGAAAAACGGGATTGCCGGTGAGGCGCGAGACTTGCGGCATGATGTCGTTGAAAACGACCGAGCCAGTCGCGCTCCAAACCATCAGAATACCGAGCATGAAACCGAAATCGCCGACGCGGTTGGTGATGAACGCCTTTTTGGCGGCATCAGCGGCGGCATCGCGGTCGAACCAATGGCCGATGAGCAAATAAGAGCTGACCCCAACCAGTTCCCAAAAGATGAACATCATGACGAAATTGTTCGCGAGCACGATGCCGAGCATGGAAAAGATGAAGAGCGAGAGGGCGGCGAAATAGCGCGATTTGCCGGCGTCGTCGCGCATGTAACCGAGCGAGTAGATGTGGATGAGCGCGCCCACTCCGGTGACGATGAGCAGCATGGTCTTGGCGAGCGGATCGAGGATGAAACCTAACGGGACGTGGAAAAAACCAGGGATTTCGATCCAGGGAATTTGCGCCGCGGTGATGCCGGGGCGCGCGAAGATGAAACAACTGCAAACGAAGCTAGCGAGAACGGCGAGGACGGAAATCCAAGCGCTGAGGGAGCGCGCACGCTGGGTAAAGATGACGATTACCCCGCTGGCAAAAAGCGGAACGAGCAGAGCGAGCCAGGGAAGTGACGAGCTCATATGCGATCGTCATCCCGAGCGAAGTCGAGGGATCCCGCTGAAGTTACCTTTAAGCTTTCGCCACGGGATTCCTCGGCTCCGGTCGGAATGACTGTCAATGCTACTCTACTTCTGGTCTGACGGCGTTCCCCACAAGTGGAAGGTGTAGGTAAAGACAATGTAGCCCAGCACGCGTTCAGGGTGGTAGTTCGGAAAGTAGATGGCCGGGTTAACTTGCAGGTCGCGACTAATGTTCCAGGTAAACCCCATAGTCGATGAGTTACCGGCGCCGCTTTGGAAATCTATTTGTGCCCGCCAGGTTTTATTGAAATCCCAGGCCCATCCAAGTATCGCCTGGTTGCGGTAACCGGCGTGAATGGCTCCGGCGATGAGCTTGTGGTGCTCAGTGTAGTAACCCGCTTCGAGAAATGGCTGTGGGTCAACATGACTATGCGGCGACCAATTAACAAATCCGGTTGAAACCAAGTATGGCTCCTTTGTTAGTAAACCGATTTCAGTGCCGAAGATATACTCATCCGGCCGCAAGCCGCGGAAGACAGCTACTTCGGCGAACTGATTAAGACCTAGTTCAGCCTGTAGCTCATAAGGATTGGCAATGTGCAAGCTTTGCGCCTGGAAACTAAGTGACAGGTCGCCGGCATTTTGCAGGTCGGGAGTAACGATCTGACTCAGCCCTTTAGTCGTTGCCAGCGCCGGCGACGCAACCAACGCGAATGCGACGAGGCAGACGAAAAGGAGACGCACGCATTCCTGTTAAACCATCGCACGTTGAAAAGCGAGGGCGCGGGTGCTAGGTAGCACGGCCTTTCGCCGATGAACTACAAGGACACGCTCAATCTCCCGCGCACCGAGTTCCCAATGAAAGCGAATCTGGCTCAGCGCGAGCCCGAGATTCTGCGGGTTTGGGAAGAGACGCGGGTCTATGAGCAAATCCAAAAAGCGCGCGAAAACGCCGAGTTGTTCGTGCTGCACGACGGGCCGCCGTTTGCCAATGGCGATGTTCACATGGGCACAGCGCTGAACAAGATCCTCAAGGACATGGTGGTGAAATCCCGCACCATGCTTGGTCAACGCGCGCCTTATGTACCGGGCTGGGACTGTCACGGGCTGCCCATTGAATACAAAGTAGTCAGGGAATCCGCCGCGCTTTCGCCGGTGGAAGTGCGGAGGCGTTGCGAAAATTTCGCGCGCAAGTTCGTCGATATCCAGCGCGAGCAATTCAAGCGTCTCGGCGTGCTCGGCGATTGGGAACATCCGTACCTGACCATGAATCCTGCCTATGAAGCGGAGATTCTGCGCGCCTTTGCTGTGTTCGTCGAGAAAGGGCTCGTCTATCAATCGAAGAAGCCAGTCTTCTGGAGCACCGGCGCACAGACCGCGCTGGCTGAAGCTGAAGTTGAATATCAGGAGCGGGATGATACCGCCGTCTTCGTCAAATTCCCCATCGTCACAGGAAATCTCGCGGGCAAAGCAAGTATCGCCATCTGGACGACGACCCCGTGGACATTACCGGCGAATCTCGCCATCGCAGTCCATCCTAACGAGGTCTATGTCGTCCAGGAATTTCGCCGGGACGATACTTCCGAGGTTCTCGTTTTGGCCAACAAGTTGGTGGACGCGTTCTGCCTGGCTACCGGCTTTCAACCCACTGGCGAACCGATGGAAACGCTTCCCGGCGGCCGACTGGAAGGCTTGGACGCGCAGCATCCCTTTCTGCCGCGCGCAGCCAGGATTCTACCAGCGGATTTTGTCACGATGGACACCGGCACCGGCGCAGTGCACGTGGCGCCCGGGCACGGCGAAGACGATTACGCTCTGGGATCGAAGAACAACTTTCCCATTTTATCGCCGGTGGATGATCACGGCCGCTACACCGATGAGGCCGGCATTCCCGAGCTCGTGGGCAAGTATGTCTTCGATGCCAACGCCGACATCGTGGCGCTGCTGCGCGAACGCGGCATGCTGCTGGCCGAGCAGAATTTTCATCACAGCTATCCCTATTGCTGGCGCTCGAAAACGCCGATCATCTTCCGCGCGGTCGATCAGTTCTTTATCCGTATCGATGATTTGCGCGGACCGGCGCTCGACGCCATCACCAAGGTCGAATGGATTCCCGCCTGGGGCGAGAACCGCATCGCGGGCACGGTCGCATCGCGCCCGGACTGGGTCATCTCGCGTCAGCGCAGTTGGGGGGTGCCGCTGCCGGTATTCTATTCCGAGAATGCCAAGCCGATCCTGAATGCGGAATGGATTCGTCGCCTCGCCGACCTCGTCGCGACACGCGGCTCAAATGTCTGGTTCGAGCTGAGCGACTCCGAACTTATGCGCGAGCTGGAACTACCCGAAGCCACAACGAAGCGCAACGACACGATAGACGTCTGGATCGACAGCGGCGTTTCGCATCGTGCCGTTTGCGCCACGCATCCCGAGTTGCGCGATCCCGCCGACATGTATCTGGAAGCGACCGATCAGCATCGCGGCTGGTTTCAATCATCGCTCATGACCAGCGTGGCGCTGAACGGTCGTGCGCCTTACAAAACCTGCGTCACGCACGGCTTCGTCGTCGATGTCGACGGGAAAAAAATCTCGAAGTCCAGCACCTATTCGAAGCCGATGGATGCGGCGCATTTCGTCAACAAACACGGCGCCGACCTGGTGCGCCTCTGGGTCAGCAGCATCGATTTTACCGATGACGTGCCGTTCTCAGAAGAGATGTTCAAGCGGTTGGGTGATACCTACCGGCGCATTCGCAACACGCTGCGCATCCTGCATGGAAACCTTTTCGATTTCTCCGGCTCGTCATCCCGAGCGGAGCGAAGTGCAGTCGAGGGATCCCGCGATGAAAGCTTAAAGGTAGCGCAACGGGATCCCTCGACTCCGCTCGGGATGACACTCGTTGATCGCTGGATTCTCGTTCGGCTGGCCGAAGTGATCGAGGAATGTCGCCAGGCTTATGAGAAGCTGGAGTTCCACAAGGTCTACCACTCGATCAACCAGTTCTGCGCGGTCGATCTCAGCAGCCTCTACATCGACATGACGAAGGACCGGATGTATTGCGACGCGCCGGATTCGCCGCGGCGACGGGCGACGCAGAATGCCATGGCGCAGACTTATGAGGCGCTCTGCCGATTACTTGCGCCCGTCCTCGCTTTCACCGCGGAAGAAGCGTGGGGTTATCTCGGCCGCGGCGGCTCCGTTCATTTGCAATTATTTCCCGAGCCGCGGGCGAAAGCAGCGGATGCATTCGTTAATCAACAAATCGAGGAGCTGTTGAAATTGCGAGGTGTCATCGGGCAAGCGCTGGAGAAGGCGCGGCAGGAAAAGCTGATCGGTAATTCGCTCGAAGCGCGCGTCATTCTGCAATGTGATGAGCGTGCGCTCGCCGGCCTGGCCAAAGACGAGCTGGAGGAATTTTTTATCCTGAGCGATCTCTTCCTCGAGCCGGCGGGCGAAACGTCAGGGCGCGTGGAGAAAACGCCTTTCGCCAAATGCGCCCGTTGCTGGCGCCATCGGGAAAGCGTCGGCAAAAGCGCGGCGCGTCCGGATTTGTGCGATCGGTGCGAGAGCGTGGTCGCCACCGCGTCATTCCGAGCAGAGTCGAGGAATCGCGATGCCATCGGTTAATGTAACTTCCACGGGATTATGAAGTGGATCCTGTTCCTCTCACTTCCGCTCTACGCGCTCGATCAGTTGAGCAAGCGCTGGATTTTACAAAACGTCGATCCTGACTCGCCGCGCATCCTCATTCCCGGCGTATTCGACATCGTGCACGTGACGAACACCGGCGCGGCGTTCGGCTCATTCAAGAACAACAATGTATTTTTTATCCTGCTTTCCTGCGTGGCGCTGATCTCGGTGGCGGTGCTGCTTTTGCGCAAGCGCGAACGCCGCGATCCCTGGCGCAATGTCTCGCTCGCGCTCCTGCTCGCAGGCGTCGCCGGCAATCTGACCGACCGCCTCAGCTACGGGCACGTTATCGATTTCCTTCTCTTCGATCTGCACCTGCCGTTCGCGCACCCGTGGCCCGCGTTCAACGTTGCCGACTCCTGCATCTGCATCGCGGTGATCTGTTTCGTCATCTATTCGCTGCGCGAGAAATCCGAGCCAAAGCCGCTGTAGCGGCGGTCTGTGGCCGCCGAATTCCGCGGTGCCGAAGAGACAGCGCCCCTGACAAGATGGCGACGGTCACAGACCGCCGCTACAGTTGCGGGGATGGAGGAAACAGCTCGCCAGATTTGCGCGCGATTGCGCGAGCACGGCCATATCGCCTACTTCGCCGGCGGCTGCGTGCGCGACATGATTCGAGGCATCGCGCCGAAGGACATCGATATCGCCGCCGATGCGCGGCCACAGCAGGTGCAGCAGATCTTCGAACGCACCTACGCGGTCGGGGCGCATTTCGGTGTCATCGTCGTCGTGGAAAATGGTCAGCAATTTGAAGTGGCGACCTTCCGCTCCGATGACGCTTACAGCGACGGCCGCCGCCCGGACGCGGTCCATTTTTCCTCGCCGGAAGAAGATGCAAAACGCCGTGATTTCACCATCAACGGCATGTTCTTCGATCCGACGAAAAACGAGGTGATCGATTTCGTCCGCGGCCGCGCCGATCTGGAGACGAAGCTCATCCGCGCCATTGGCGATCCCGCGCAACGATTTTCCGAAGACCGGCTGCGGCTTCTGCGCGCGGTGCGCTTTGCCACCGTGCTCGAATTCGAAATTGAAGAGAAAACGTGGAACGCGCTCGTCGCCAACGCGCCGTCGATCACGCAGATCAGCGCAGAACGGATTCGCGATGAGCTAGTGCGGATATTTGTTTCCCCACAGCGAATACGCGGCTGGGATTTACTCGACGAATCCGGTCTGCTCCGCGCCATTGTTCCCGAGATCGAAGCGATGAAAGGATGCGAGCAGCCCCCGCAGTTCCATCCCGAAGGCGACGTCTTTCGCCACACGCGCATCATGCTCGGGATGTTGCCGCAAACAGTTTCGGTGCCGCTCGTATTCAGCGTTCTTCTGCACGACATCGGCAAGCCGGTGACGGCGGCGGTGGATGAAAACGGCCGCATCCGTTTTAACGCGCATGATCGCATCGGCGCCGAAATGACAGAGCGAATCATGGAGCGGCTGCGGTTTTCGCGGGCGGAAATCGATGACACGGTCGAGATGGTGCGGCAGCACATGGTCTTCAAAGACGTGCC
>QHBL01000284.1 GCA_003244125.1 Chthoniobacterales bacterium | reverse complement strand
CTGGAAAACGCCGCGGCCAAATTTTCTGCTCAGCCGCTACAAGCGCGGCGTGTTCGTCCCAGCCGGCACTCCCCTCAAGCCATTTCGCATTCTTATTCGCAGCGCGAACTGGCTCGGCGACGCCGTCATGAGTGTGCCGGCGGTGCGCGCGATCAAAGCTGGGCGGCCCGATGCTCACGTCACCATCGCTGTTCCCCACAAGATTGCGCCGGTTTGGAAGATTGTGCCGGAGGTGGACGACGTCGTCGAGTTGCCGCGCAAATCGATCGTCGATGCCGCGCGCCGGCTGCGGCGGCAGGAGTACTTCGACGTCGCCCTTTTATTTCCGAACTCCTTCCGCAGCGCGCTTGAAGTTTTTCTGGCTGGCGTGCCGCGCCGAGTCGGTTTCGTTGGACATGGGCGCCGGTTCCTCCTCAACCAGATTTCCTCCGCCACGCGGACTCGCGGCATCGTGCACCAGACGATCCGCTATCTGGAATTAGCGAGCACCATCGGTGCGCCGATTCGTCAGGAGTTTCTCGCGCCGCGAGCGATCAATCGCGAGCGACGCCCGCTGAAATTTGCCCTTTGCCCGGGCGCTGAGTACGGGCCGGCGAAGCGCTGGCTGCCGGAACGATTCGCCGAAGTGGCACTGCAAATCGTAGCCGAATTCCCGGTGCAATGGATTCTCTTCGGCACGGAAAAGGATGCGGCCGTCGGTGCGCAGGTCGCGAGTGCGATGAGCGACGCGGTGCAGAATCGCATCGGCCAAACCGACCTCGCGCAGCTCATCGCGGAGCTGCGCGATTGCGATCTGCTCCTGAGCAACGACACCGGCACGATGCATCTGGCCGCGCTATTGCGGGTGCCGGTGGTCGCGATTTTTGGATCGACCGAGCCGGGCAAAACGATGCCGCTGGGCAAAGGCCACCGCGTCATTCGTCATCACGTGGAGTGTAGTCCCTGTTTTCTGCGCGAATGCCCGCTCGATTTCCGCTGCATGCATGCGGTTACGAGTGCGGAGGTGGTGGGCGTGATTCGCCGAATGATCACACCGCCCGCGGAGGGACGAGCTCCGCCTCGTCCCAATCTCGTTCCGAGCGCGCGTGCCTGATGGAGAAAACCGTTTGGGACGACACGGAGGTCGTCTCTCCAATTTCGCGGACGTTGCTTTCGCACGTTTCCATCTCATCATCTGCGCCATGACGGCCATCGAGGTTCCACGCACCCGCACCCAAGTGCAGGTCATGTTCTTCGATACCGATTGCGGTGGCGTGGTGCACAACATCGCTTACCTGCGTTTTATCGAAATCGCGCGCACATTGCTCGCGGAAAACCTCGGCCTCGCGCTCACGGAAATGGCGGCGACCCAGAAATATCCGGTCGTTGTTCGCACCGAGATTGATTATCGCCGCGGTGCGAAACTCGGCGACCGCCTCGTGATTGAAGGCTGGCTCGATCAAGTTGCCCGTGCGCGATTTTGGTGCGCGTTCCGAATCGTGCGACCTGTCGATGACATCCTCATTGTCGAGTGCCGGCAAGCGCTTGCGCTCGTGCAAATGCCACAGGCGAAGATTCTGCCGCTGCCGAAGGCGTGGGCGCAATACCGCAGCATAGAGTGTGATGAGCGCGAGCACCGGCGTTCTGCGCATTGATGAAGCATTTCTAGGCCCGCGCGCGTTGCCGCCGCCTCCGACGCGTCACGCGCTCTTCGCCATCGTGATCGCGCTGGCCGCGCTCATTCATCTCGGCAGCATCGGCATCGGCGATCTCTACAGCGAAACGGAGGGCCAGTATGCCGCGGCCGCGCGCGAGATGCTGCAAAGCGGCCATCTGCTCATGCCGACGAACGACAGCATTCCGCGCCTGCAAAAACCGCCCCTGCTCTACTGGCTCATCATTGCCAGCTACAAACTTTTCGGAGTTAACGCCGCCGCCGCGCGGGTGCCGATCGCGCTCTCGGTCGTGGTTACGACCGCCCTCACTTTTGTCATCGGCGAACGGCTGCGCGATTACTGGCGCGGATTTAGCGCGGCCATGATTTACCTGACGTGCAGCGGAACGTTCGTGCTCGCGCGCATCGTCATGCCGGAGCCGCTTTTCAGCGCGCTCATCGCCGGTGCGATTTACTGCGCGCTGGCCGGCTTTCAGCAACGCAAACAGCGGCTCGCGTGGTTCGCCGGATTTTGGATTTGCGCCGCGCTCGCCTGTCTCACCAAAGGCCCGCATGGTTTGCTCGTGCCCGCTTGCACCGTCGCCCTGCTGGCGATTTTCTACCGGGAAGCGCGCATTCGTTTTCGTCCGCTTCTGCGCTGGCCCTACCTGGTGCTGTTCGCGCTCATGGTCGCGCCATGGAATATCTGGATGGAAACGCATTTCCGCGGCTCATTTCACTCGCTGATTTTCTCCGAGTGGACCAAGCACCTGATCGGACGTTATCCCGATGGCACCTGGTTCGATGATGTGCCGCGGCTGGAATTTGCCCTCAACCATCTCGGCTGGTGGTTCCCGTGGAGCTTCGTTGTTTTACCTGCGTTGCTGTTCGCCTGGCCACGGGTCATGCGCCCGCGCGAGATCAGCTTCGAAGACGCGCTGCCGCTGGCGTGGGCCGCGGTCGTTTTCATCCCGGCGCTGCTGATCGGTCAGCGGCAGGACTATTATGCCCTGAGCATGTTCAGCGCGTTCGCTCTGTGCGCGGCGATGATCTTCGAACGCGCGCCGAACGGGCTCCGTTACGCCGGCGCAATCTGCGTCGCGGTCTTCGGCGCGCTGCTCGCCGTCATCGCGCTGGTGCTCCCCGCGTTGCTTCCCGCGCACGATCGCACCTGGGGCGAAACCGATTTCCGCTGGACGGCGTGGAAGGCGCTCGGTGACATGCCGGTGAGCACGTGGGCGAATTTCCGGCCGCTGCTTTTTGTCAGCGCGCTCGGATTTATCGGCGGCGCTTTCCTGTGTCT
Organism: Chthoniobacterales bacterium; assembly: GCA_003244125.1. The sequence goes on along the minus strand of QHBL01000284.1, from coordinate 8,131 downwards.
TTATACGCTGCGGCGCGGCCGCGAAAATGTCGCGCTTGCTGGATTGGCCGCGGGAATGATCGCGGCCGGTTTGTGCATGATCAGCGGCGTCGCCCGTGTGGCGCCATATTTCTCGCTGGCCGATGCGGCGCGATTGCTCAACGCGCGACTCGGCGCGAACGGCGAAGTGCTGTTCGAAGGGCCGCCCGGCATCGCGAGCAGCCTCGGGTTTTATCTCCAGCGTCCATTCGCGCTTGTGAATCAGCAGCCGGATCCGCGGCTGCCGCTCACGCCCGAGCAACGCGATTTATTTCTCGAGCAGAACGCGGCGCTGGAGCAATGGCGTTCGCCGCGACCTGTTTTCCTCATCATCGAGCAGGATCGGGTCGGCCACTGGCGCGAGCTGCTCACAGACAAGTTCCACGTTTATCATCAGGTCGCGACCTCGGGCACCTACGTCATCTTGTGCAATCAGATGTGACGAGGCCGCCGGTTGAAAATCGGCCACGGCGCATTACCGTCGTGCCCTCATTATGTCACAACATCGGAGCCTCAAAGGCGCCAGCACCATCACAGCCAAGCGCAATGTTCTAAAGCGATTCGAGCGAGTCGATCTGCTCAAGAAGCGCGGGCAGTGGAAGGACAATAACAACGTGATTGGTTTGCCCAAGACGAAGCCGGAAGCGTGATGTGAATAGTGATCGGTGAATAGTGAATGGCATTTACTTCCATTCACCAGTCACCATGCGTTTGAACCGCTTCCTCGCTGCCGCTGGAGTGGCATCACGGCGTGGTGCTGATGAGCTCATCGCTGCCGGCCGCGTGACGGTGAATGGCAAACGGTGCACTGATTTTCATTATCAACCGGCAGGGACCGATCACGTCAAAGTCGATGGGAAAAGTGTTCGGCCGCGCGCGGACATTTATCTGATGCTGAATAAGCCGCCGGGCTTCGTCTGCACCCGGCGCGATCCGCATGCGCGCGACACGGTGTTCGACCTCTTGCCGCCGTCATACGCGTCGCTCGCTTACGTCGGAAGACTCGATGCGCAAAGCGAAGGTTTGCTCCTGTTGACAAACGACGGCGATTTCGGGCAACGGCTCACGCATCCACGATTCAAAGTCGAGAAGGAATACGAAGTGACCCTGGACAAAACGGCGACGCGCGAGCTTGCGCAGCAACTGCTTCGCGGCGCGGTTCTCGACGGCAGGCATGCGCGCGCCAAACGGGTCGAGCAAATCGCGGCGGCGAAACTCCGCATCGTGCTCGAGCAAGGGATGAACCGCCAGATTCGCCGGATGCTGGAGCGCTTTGGCTTTGGCGCGAAACGGCTGGTGCGCGTGCGCGTCGGCCATTTGCGTCTCGGTGATTTGCCGCGCGGACACTGGCGTCAGCTAACGAGGCGTGAACTTTTCAGTGTCATCCCGAGCGGAGTCGAGGGATCCCGCCGTGTTACCTTTAAGGTACCGCCACGGGATTCCTCGACTCCGCTCGGAATGACAGAGTCTTCCCTTCGCTCGCCATGACGTTGGATAATTGCACCGCCGTCATCACCGGCGCGTCGGCTGGAATCGGGGCCGAGCTTGCCCGCCAGCTTGCGCCGCGCGCAAAGACTTTAGTGCTGGTGGCGAGGCGGCGTGACCGGCTCGAGTCGCTGCGCGATAGGCTCATCGCGGTGAACCGGACGCTCTCGATCGAAACTCGTGAGACCGATCTTTCCAACATCGAGGAAACGATGGAGCTCGCGCGCTGGCTGGCCGAAGAGCCGATCGATTTCCTGGTGAACAACGCCGGCTTGGGCGACCTCGGCGCGTTCGCCAAAGCTGAGCCGCAGCGGGTGAACGAACAGGTGCAGGTCAATGTCCTCGCGCTCACTGTTCTGACCCGCGCCGTGCTCCCGCGCATGGTCGCGCAAAGACGCGGCGCGATTCTCAACGTTAGCTCGTCCGCCAGTTTTCTGCCGTTGCCCGGATTTGCGGTTTACGCTGCGACTAAAGCGTACGTCACGAGTTTTTCTGAAGCAATTCGCTCCGAGACGCGCGGCTGCGGCATCACCGTAACAGCATTATGTCCCGGCCCGGTTGAGACGGAGTTCACGCAAGTCGCCAATCGCGGATCACGCCCGCGGCGCTACGGATTGAGGATGGCGCACGTGCCCGTGGAGACGGTGGCACGGGCCGGCTTGCGCGGAGTGGAGCGGGACAAAGCGATCGTGATTCCCGGAGTGGTGATGAAGACGGCGATGGCGCTCACGCGCATGATGCCGTTGGGGCTGCTGCGGTTTGCAGCGCCCATCACAAGGCATCGCGGATGAAGAGCGACAGCGTTAGATTATTAGCGCCGAAGCTGGCTACCGCGTCACTTGTATTTAACCGAGCAGCCGTACGGGCGGGTCGTCGCGTTCGAGACGGGTTTGCCGCTCATTGATTCGTCGAGCGCGACTTTCACGTAATTGGTCGAGTTCGGGATGTCGGCCGGATTCGGTGAAGCTTTGCTATCGATGGCGCCCTCGTAGATGACTTTGCCTTCGGGATTAATGACGAACATGTGCGGCGTGTTGTGCGCGCCGTAGCTGCGGCCTGCTTTGCCTTCGGGATCGAGCAGAAGCGCGGTCTGTTTCGTGTTCCACTTCTTCATTACCTCTCGAGCCTGCTCGGCTGAAATGTTGCCTTCCGCGCCCGGCGCATTCGAATCGATCGTGAGCCAGACCACGCCTTTGCTCGTGTAATCGCCTTGCAGCTTTTGCATGTTGCCGCTGCCATAGTGCTTCTTCACAAACGGGCACTCCGGATTGAACCACTCCAGCACGACATATTTGCCTTTGAAATCCGCCAGCGAATGCGTTTTGCCGTTGGCGTCCGGGAGGCTGAAGTCTGGCGCGGCTGAACCGACGGCTGGTGAATCGGCGGCATAGAGCGCGGCGCTGGCGAGCGAGAGAAGAGCGATGGTGAGTGATTTCATGTTCATTGAGACACAATCGGGTGATTAACGGTTTCGAGTTTTTCCAAGACGATGTTTTTGGTGAGCAATTCCGGGAAGACGTAGGGCTGGGCCGCGCCGCCCGGGTAAAGCACATACAATGGGACACCCGGGCGCCCGAATTGTTTCAACATTTTGGTAACAGCGGGATCGCCATTGGTCCAATCGGCTTTGAGTTTCACGATCTGGCGCTGGGAAAAAGCGTTGCGAACAGCGGCGGTCTCGAGCACGGTCGATTCATTGAATTTGCAGGTGATGCACCACTCGGCGGTGAAATCGATGAAGACGGCGTGGCCTTGCTGAAGCTCGTAGGCGAGGCGCTCCGGAGTGAATGGCGCCCATCCCTCCGTACCAACGTTCGAGGCGGTGACAGATGACGCGCTGACGAATTTTTCGCCGATGAAATACCAGCCGCCGCCGATGATGAGCGCGAGCATGAGCATGACCGTACTCGCGCGGGTCATGGCCGAGGCCAGCGGCGTGAGGAACGCGCCTTTCATCCAGCAGGCGACGCTGAGCACGAGGAGAAATGCGCACGTCCAGATGAGTGCCGCGACGCCCCGTTGCGCGCCGAGCACGGAGAGAAGAAAGAGCAGCGTGGCGATGAGGAGGAAGCCCATCAGCTGTTTCACGCGCAACATCCATGCGCCGGGTTTGGGCAGAAACTTCAGCCATGCCGGCTGCGCGCTGAGCAGGAGATAAGGAGCGCTCATACCCGCGGCGATGGCGGCGAACATGAGCAGGATGACGGTGGCTGATTGGGTAAAAGCGAAACCGAGCGCGGTGCCGAGAAACGGTGCAGTGCACGGTGTCGCCAAAATGGTCGCGAAAACGCCTTGGAAAAATGAGCCGGCATTGCCGTGCGAGGACTCGACCGCGACCGCGCGGCGGCTGAGCCATTGCGGTAGATTGATTTCGAAAACGCCGAAGAGATTGAGCGCGAAGACGAGGACAATCGCGCTCATGATGAGGACGAAATAGGGATTGGTGAATTGAAATGCCCAGGTGATCTCGTGCCCGGCGGATTTCAGCGCGACGAGCACAAGCGCAAGCCCGATGAACCAGACAAAGATTCCGGCGATGAAGGCGAGACCGCTGCGCAAAATCCGGGTTCGGCTTTGCCCAGTCTGCTGCACAAAACCGAAAATTTTGAGCGAGATGACCGGCAGCACGCAAGGCATCAGATTCAAAATGAAACCGCCGATGAATCCGAAGATAAGGAACCGCGCTAGCTCACGAAACGGTGAGGCGTGAACAGCCGTCGCGCTTTGCTGGACGGTGGAGATTTCCCACGCGCGCCGATTTTCACCTTCGCCTGAGACGATCAGGCCCGGCAACGAATCGCGGTTCGTCGCTTCCATCGGCACGCGAAAGACGACGCGATCTCCTTCACGCGATTGCAGCTGCGGATGACCGACGGCGACGTTCTCAGCTGGAGCGGGGAGGAACTCGACCGCCGTCGCTTTCGCGATGTCCGAGCTGGTGACGCTGAGGAGCAGGCCGGCGCTGTCGCGCGACCACGTCACCCCGAAATTTGGGGGCGATGATTGCGGGAGCAGTTTTTGGAAGCGCGTGAAGAGATCAGTGTTCGCCGGCGCGTTGCTCGATGCGACCGGGAGCGTGAGATCGACCGCCGCGTCGCCGGGAATGCAGATCTTCTCGCAAACGAGCCAGCTGACTTTCGCGCTCAGCTTAACGTTGTTGCCGCTGAAGTTTTTCGCCGGCGTGATCTGCTGGATGAGCAACACCTCAGCGTGATACCCGTAGATCAGAATGTCGCCCGGCTCCTGGAGCTTGAGCGGAATCGGCCACTGAATTTCACCCGCGTGCCATCCCTCGGGCAGTTGCCACTTGATGTCGGTGGGAATGCCAGCGTCGCCCGGGTATTTCCAATAGGTATGCCAGCCCGGCGCCATCTTCAGACGCACGCCCACCAGGAATGGTTCGCCGGGAACCGCGGCGCTGACGTTAGCGACGGCACTTGCTTCGACGAGTTGTTTGCCTTGGTAAACCTGCGCTTGAGAAGCTGTCGCCACCAGGAAGCTCAGCGCAAGCAAACGCCGGATCGCGTTCATATGTTTACTTATCACCGCTGGGTTGCCGGGGCAATGTAAGCGGCGGTGAACGTGCCTTCGCCGCACCGTGACGCTTCCCAGAGCGAAGCGGCTACAGCGCTACGGAGCGAGTTGCCCAGCTCGGCTAACGACGGCCTGCTTGAACTGTTGCAACGTCATCGCCTGAGCTCCCGCAGCCGCCGCAGCAGCAGTGAGCGCGGCCTTGCCGACGTGCTCGGTCGAGCTCACGGGCGAGCCGGTGTTATCGTAGATCGTGTCCTGGCCGTTGGCATCCTTCCGCACATGATACCGGCCATGCATGATCCCAACTAGCGGAATGAATTGCGTGCCGTTATTCTCGACAAACAACACGTCGCGATCGCCCGCCTTGAATTTCGGGGCGTCAGTCACCTCCATCGTCTGGCCCGCGACCGTTCCGCCAAGCATGCGCAGCGTGATTTCCGGCCCGGGATTACCTTTGAGCGCATCTTCTACCTTAAAGGTGACGTAGCTAACGATGTGCCGTTGCGCGCCTTCGCCGATCCACTCCGAGCGCACACCGGTGACAGTGCCTTGGAAGATGATTTGCGCGCGGCTAACGAGATCGTCGAACGATGGCGGAATAACTGTCGTGGCGCCGGTCGTGCACACGACGAGCGCAGCCATGGCCGCAGCAAGCAAGTGATATAGCTTTTTCATGGGGGACCTTCTTTCGATCTTACTTCCAGATGTTGAACCATTCAAACCAGCTTCCGTCGCGCCAGGGCCTGACATCAATCAAGATCGTAGGTATCGATCAATGCCACGCCGGTGGTGTTGTTGACCCCGCGAACGATGGCGCTGTAATTACCGGCCGGAAGCGTTGCGATGATGGCCGATTCGCTGGCGTTCGGCGGCCCGTAACCGCTCGCTCTGAGTTCCGCCGCCTGGGTGCCACTCGTCCAGTCGTCGTTACTGTAAATTAAAGTGCCGGAGCCGTTGTGAAGCTCGAGCGTGGGGTTGGAAAGGGTCCCGCGGACTGAGAAGGGCGCACCAGCCATGGTCGGGCCGAGCGCCCGCACCACCATTCGTTTGGGCGAGCCGCCGGTGATGATGATGCCGCCGATGAGCACATTGTCGCCCGTGCCGACGCGGCCGCGTGTGGAGAGGTTCGAGAGCCGGCTGCCGAGCGAATCGAGCTGATAAACCTCGATCAGCGCGATGCCGGTGGCGTTGCCGGCGCCACGGACAATCGCACTGTAGGCGCCGGGCGCGAGTGTCGCGATCAACGCCGGCTCGTTCCCGTTGCCCGGCGCGTATCCGCTGGCCGTCAACTGCGAACCCTGGGTGCCGCTTTGCCAGTCGTCATTCGTGGCAATGACGGCGCCGGTGGAATCATGGAGCTCGAGCGCTGGATCGGCAAGAACACGGGTAACTCCGAAACCCGCGAGTGTAGGACCGAGCACGCGAACGACCACCGCCTTTTGCGCCGAACCGCTGATGGTAAAACCCCCGATCATCACGTTATCGCCGGTGCCGACATTCATTCGCGTGGAGATGTTGCCGAACCGGCTCAACGCGGGTGTGGCACTCGGCGTGGCTGTCGGTAACGGCGTCGGCGTCGGGCTTGCCGTGGACGCGCCGTAGAGCGCCTGCGCGCCGGCGATGTCGTCACTCGAGAGCGTCTCGCGATTGCTCGTGACCGAGTTCATGATGGCGTCGACGTGCTGGCCGTTGTCGTCGGGGTGGTCGAGCCCGAGCGCGTGGCCCAATTCGTGGATGAGGACGCGGCGGATGTCGCCGATGGCCCAACCATTAGAACCGTAATGGAGATTGCCGCGATAGGAGTCAAAACTCTCATGGTTATTGAAGAGCACATCGGCTTCGGTGATCACGCCAGCGGAGGTGTAGCTGTAAAAAGTCACCGCCAGCGTGCCGGAGCCAAACGATTGGCCGAAGACTGTGCTGGAAAAAACTATGGCGTTGACTCCGTCTCCAGATGACGTCGGAGGACTGGCAATGGTGGTGCGGAATTGCAATCGGGCCATGACGTTGTCCCACGCTGTCGCTGCGGGAGCGGCTGCGGCGTCCCACGATGTGTTGCCATCAAGGAGCGTGCGCGCGGCGGCGCCGAGGCCCATCTGGAAAGTCACGACGCTGCCGCTGGGCCATTTCTTTCCTGAGAGACTGTAGGCGGCGCATTTGCCAGCACCGAGCACGCTAAGAACGAAGCAAACAAACGCCACAACCGCGAGAGGGCGGCGCGGGAGAGCAGCCGTGCTTCGAGGGGAACGTGTCATAATTACTATAAAAGCAAAATTCATGCGCGCTGTAGCCGTCCCCCCTCTACCATCGCCCTGTAGCCGTCGCCCTCTGAGCGACGCGAAAGAGCGCTCCGTCATACGCTATCCGTTGCCGCACCCAACCCCGCCTTTCGCAAAGCGAAACGGCTACAGGACCTTCTCTGCTGAACACGTGGTGCAAGCCGGCCACCGGAATCAGGGCACAATGAAAATCCTGTTCGTCCCCGGATCCTTCACCTTCGTCCCGGACGCGTAACCAGTCACGTCAATCATCGTGCCGTTCGACTCAAACGGGCTGTAAACAAATCCCGCCTTGCCAGGCACCGGCTTCGCGACCGGAAACTGCGGCGCGTTCTCCGAGTTCACGACCACATGTGGCGTGCTGCGCGGCGTTGCGCTAGGCGGCGGAGGTGGCGGCGCTGTTTCGGTCTGGCTCGGCCGCTCCGGTGGCGGCGAAGGAACCGCATGGTCACGCGGCGGGGCAGCGTTGATAGGCGGCGGCGCTTCGGGCGGCAGCACCGCCACCGGTTGGCCCTGGTAAATCGCGCTCGTCTCTGGCGGTCGATCGCGCTCGCTACGGCAAGCTGTCATGAGCGCGATCAGCAAAACCGGAATGGTGAAACGAGTCACTGCCGCTCTTATATCTAGCTGTGGCATTGGCGCAACTTCCCCCCGCCGCCACCTCGCGCACGAACTCGACGATGCTTACTTCGGTCGTGGCCCAGGAGCACATCAGCCGGTAAATGTCCGGCTCGATGAATTTGTAGAACTCCCAGCCGCGCTCCTGCAATCGAGTCGAGAGTTCAGCGCTCAACCGCACAAAGACGGCGTTAGAT
>QHBL01000243.1:3417-9341 GCA_003244125.1 Chthoniobacterales bacterium | reverse complement strand
GCGCTGCCGCTGCCGAGCATGGTGAGGCTGAACACGCCGGATAGTTAGGCGAATCGATTCGCGTTCACAAACGGCAAATCAGGTTTCACCACGAAAAGGCACGAAGAACGCGAAGGGAAACTGAAGTTGATCTGCGAAGTTCCTCGTGAGCTTCGTGACCTTGGTGGTGATTACACGGTGCGCTCCATCAGCGCGAAGATGCGCGCTTTTTTTTCCGTGTAATCGAGGGAGCGAAACTGGCGGATTTCCTCGAGCCGGCGTAGGCCGTTGAGGGTGTCGAGATATTGCGTGTAGCTCGCCCCCAGCTCGCAGGTTTCGAGATAACGCCCGCGCAGGTTCTGGTCGCGAAAGGCGTCCGGGCATTGCCGGGAGAAAAGATGGAAGCGCAACCAGCGGCGATCGGTGCGCGAAACGCGCTGAGTTTTGCGAAAAAACGCGACGAAGAGGAGCAGCACCAGATAGGTGTCCACCTGCGCCTGGAGCTCGAGATTGCGCGCGAAATCTTCCGAGGCGATCTCGCGCTGGCCATTTTTAAACTGGAGCGCGGCATGGAGCGCGTGGTTCAGTTCTTCCACAAAAACGATGAGCGAGCGGATGTTGATATCGCTCAGGCCGCTGCGGGGATCGTGTCGCTCCAGCTGTTCGATGAGCCAGCGGGAATAGTAAATGCCAACGTAAAGCTGATCGCCGGCATGGCGCAGAAAAGTGCGGGCCAGTTCGTTTAGCTCGCGCGCGGAAGCGCCCGCCGCTTTGCTCAGTTGCACGCAGCGATGGCGATCGATGATGCAATCCTCCAGATTGATCCCGACCTGCGCGTAAGTGCGCTCGAGCAATTTCTGTATCTGGCTGAACAATGTTTCGTTCATTGCCTCACACAAAGTCCACGAAGGTCACAACGGAGCAAAGGCGTCGGTTTCCATCCTCTGGCTCACGAACGAAGCGCATGACAGCGCCCAACGAAGGCATTTTCGCGCCGCCTGGCCGCATTGAAGCCACCGGCTCCTTTTTGCCCGTTGTGGACTTGGTGTGATCAAACTACCAACCCTCCGCCGCTGAAGTCGTCATCGAGATTGATCAGCTCTTCCGCGAGATGATTCAGCGCCAGGCGCACTTCATGAAACCGGTCGGCCAGCTCTTCATAAACGTCGTTGAGTTCGCAACGTTTCGCCGTCGCATCATTGGCTACCAGTCCGTAATTGCGGCTGCCGATCTGCTCGTAAAAGGCGAGGTTTGGTCCGCCCCGGGCGCTGCGGCGTTGCGCGTTCTCGTGGAAAATGCCGGAGATGAAGAGCGAGTAGTTGCCGACGTGCGCGCGGATAAGGAACGCCTGCTCCGGCGTGGCGCGGGTGAGCGCGATGAGCATGTCGCACATGTATTGGTGAACGCGTTCGTCCCCATTGTGCGGCGCGGCCATATTCGCGCGCGAGAACGTTTCCAGAAGCGAGCCGATGTAATCGGAGAGCTTGCGGTCAGTGATGCCGGCTTCGCGCAGAACGTGGCGGGCGAGGACGAAAAAGTAGAACTGCGATGAGATGCGAAGCTGGCCGGCGCTGGAGAGAATCGCGCTAACGAGGCGCGGCGAATCGAGCACGGCATCGCGCGTTTCCGAATCAGCCAGGAGATCGACGAGCGAAACGGATTCACTCTCCGAGCGCGCGAGGGTGCGCACGACGAAGTCGAAATCCGCGGCGGTGAACCGCGCCCGGCAATTCGCCTGGATCATCGAAGACCAATTGTAAGCAACAGCGGTGCCACTTGGCAAGAGGGGTGAGTGCCCCACGTCGCGCTGCGGGGGTATCGGTGCAGTGATCAGTGATCAGTGATCAGTGAACGGTGATCAGTAGCGGGTCTCGATAACTTAATCGCTCCACCGTTCACCGATCACAGTCCCGCTCGTGCGTGAAGCAGTCGAGCCCACGCGGTGGCCCGCGCGTTTACCTCAAATTCCGCCAGCCGCTAAACCGCGGCGCGCTCGCTCGTCGCGAGTACGTCTTCGATCGCGGCGCTGAACTCGTCCAGCCCGGTGCTGGGGACGATGATCGTGTTCCGCCGGCCGTGCGCTTCTTCCGTTATGCGAAGGAATTTACCCCGATCGTTCTCGCGAAATTCCACGTAAAAGTGTTTCCGCTCGATCTGGACCTGTTTCGCTTCGATGATGTTATCCATGTGCTCCGGGGGTGCATCTTAGGCAAAGGGGGGTGCGCGGGGGAAGCAAAATTTGCATAAATTTCAGTCCACAAGCCGGTAACGCCTTCCGGCACTAGATGCGGCGCTTTGGCCCACGTCGTACACCAGTTCGTGGGAGATCGGCGACGGCGAAATCGATCTGGCGCTTGAACTGATCCACACGCGCGACGTGCACACGCACCGTGTCGCCCACGCGATAACGCCGGCGCGTTTGCCGGCCGATCAATTGCCGCTGGGGCGCGGAGAAGACATAGAAGTCGTCGGTCAGGGTGGAGACATGAACCAGACCGGTGAGCAAGAGCGCGGGCAGCTCGATGAGCAAACCGTAATTGCGAATATCAATGATCATGGCGTCGAAGAGCTGCGGATCGCGCGCTTGGAGTTGCGCTTCGAAGAACTCGAGCTTCTTCATTTTAACGGCGTCGTTTTCCGCTTCGGCCGCGGCGCGCTCGGTCTCGGAAATGTGTTCCGCGGTTGCTGAAAGCTGCTGAAGCGAGGGCACGTTTTTGCCGTTGGCGAGCGCGCGGTGAACGGCGAGATCGGCGTAACGGCGGATCGGGCTGGTGAAATGCGCGTAGTTCGCTTTTGCCAGTCCGTAATGCCCTAGCGGCGCCGTCGCGTAGCGCGCCCGCTTCAGACTCTTCAGCAGTCCGATCTTGAGCGCGTGCTCCTCCGGCGTGCCACGGATCGTTTCCAGCAAGCGCTGCACTTCGGCGCGATTGCTCAGATCGCCCACCCGGAGACTGTGGCTGAGCACGAACTCGCGATACTCCGCCAGCCGTTCCTCATCGGGATTTTCGTGCACGCGATAAATGGCCGGCGTAGCACGCCTCGTTAGCTCGCGCGCCACCGCTTCGTTCGCCGCCAGCATGAATTCCTCGATGAGCTGGTGCGATTCATCGTTCTCCACCCGCTCGAAGCGAATCGGTTTGCCGCGCTCGTCGCAGACCACTTTCACCTCCGGCATGTCGAGATCGAGCGAGCCATGTGCGAACCGTTTCTTGCGCAGGAGCGCTGCCAGCTTCCATGCCGTGTGCAGCCGCACCCCGAGCTCATCCCGGGGCGAGCTTTGCAAAAGCGCAAACGCTTCCTTGTAAGTGAGGCGATGCGCACTGCGGATGACCGTTCGCGCAAATCGCGCCCGGCGAGTTCGCCCGTTTTTGTCGAACTCGATGAAGACGGAAAAGGTCAGCCGATCGACTCGCGGATTCAAACTGCAGACGCCGTTGCTCAGCCGTTCCGGCAACATCGGGATGACCCGATCCGGTAGGTAAACACTGTTGCCGCGCCGGCGCGCTTCGCGGTCGAGCGCGCCGCCCGGCTGCACGTAAGCGCTGACGTCGGCGATGTGCACGCCGAGCCGCCAGGCGCCGCCCGCAAGTTCTTCGACATTGATCGCGTCATCGAAATCGCGGGCGTCGTCGGGATCGATGGTGACGATGAATTGGCCACGCAAATCTTCGCGGCCTTCCCGCGCCCCGGCGTTCACCTCCGTCCCGATCGCTTCCGCTTCTTTCAAGACCGCTTTCGGGAACTCGAGCGGCAAATGATATTTGCGGATGACCGAGAGAATATCGACGCCCGGTGCGCTGCGGGGCCCGAGCACCTCGATGATTTTTCCCTCGGGATTAACGTGGCGCGATTCCCAGTTCTCGACCTTGACCACCACCTTGTCGCCGATGCGCGCTTTCGGCCCCGGCTCGACGTAAATATTGTGCACGAGGCGCGGATCGTCCGGCACCACGTAGAAAAAATGGCGCGTCTGTTGCACCGTGCCGACGACCGTTTCATGCGCACGCGAGAGAATGCGAATCACGCGCGCTTCGGCCCGCGGGCGGCGCGCGCGTGATAACTCGATCGGCCGAATGATGCGTGCGACGACACGATCCCCGTGCATCGCCGTGCCGGTGTTTTCCGCAGCGATAAAGAGATCTGGTTCGCCTGGTTTTTCATTGGCCAGAAAGCCATAGCCAGCCTCGTGCACACTCAACGTGCCGGTGACGAGATCGGTTTCATCGGGCAGCACGTAGCGGTTCTTGCGAATGCGCGCGATCTCGCCCGCCTGCTCGAGGTCGCGCAAAGCGAGCCGCACTTCATTTCGTTGCGGCGCGGAATAGCCGAGTGCGTCCGCGATTTCCTTCTTATCGAGCGGCCGGTACTTCGGCTGGCGCAGCAGCTTCAGAATCTCTGAGCCCAGGGTGGACTCCGAACTGTGTTGACCGCGGTCGCGCGCGCTCTTTGTCATGTCGAGCGAAGTCGAGACATCTCTATTCATTCGTGTTCGCTGAAATAGCTAGAGATTCCTCGACTGCGCTTCGCTCGGCTGGGAATGATAGGAAAGTGTTTGCTATCCCGCGAAAAACGCCGCCAGCTTCTCTCGTCCTGCGCGAAAGGAAAGCTTTTCCATCGCAATCGCGGTTGCGCGCGCCGCAATCGCTCGCCGCTCATCGCCGTCAGCGAGCAGACGCCGGCCGATCTCGACCAACTCATCCATCGATCTCGCTTCCCCACACGTCTCCGGAAATGCAATGCGATCAATCGCGCCATCGCCGCCGACGCACACGCTCCGGCAGAGCAGGGCGTCACCCGCGACCTGCCCCGGCACGCGGCTGCGGTCGAGTTGAAAGATAATCTTATGCCGCGCCACTTCGCCGAGATAAGCGCGGTAGTTCGCGCGCTTCTCGTGCACGCGAATTCTGCGAAAGCCGATCTGTTCGATCAATCGCGCGCCGCGTCGCCGATCAAGGTTGAAAACCGTGACCGGCTCGCGCTCCGCCTCGCTCAGCTTCTTCGCCGCGAGCATGGCGGCGAGATGATTGCGCGATGGCACATCGAATTCGCGCGTGCCGACAAAAATCCCGGTCCGGTGATCCGCCGCCCAGTTCCAATTTTCGTCCTCGATCGGACACGGCGTGGGAATAAACGCGACCGACTCGCCCCGGACGGCGCGCAACAACTCCGCCGCTTCCGGCGTGCTCGCGATGCAGCCATCGGCTTCGCGCACGATGCTCGCGAACCGCGCAAATTTCCCGCCATTACTCAGCTGATCAGCGATCTGATGCAGGCCAGTTTCCTTGAACGCGACCGCGACCGGCCGTTTCGCCTTTTTCAACTCCGCCAGCGCGCGCTCGGTCGCGCGAAAATCGCTGCGCAACATCAGCAGCACCGGCCACCCGCTGGCGACTGCGCGTTTCGTCTCGCGAAAAACAGCGCCGCCCGTGCACGCGGCGTAAGCGTGAAAATTAACCGGCGCATGCAGTTTGCCCGAGGCGGAGGGCCCCTCGCGAAAATGTTGTTCTGGATCGCGCCCGGCCGGATTCAAAACGGCGAGCCGGAAATTCTCGGCCATCGGTTTAATCGCGGTCGTCCCCGTCGCTCGGCTCGACCGGTTGGGCCCGGCGCACTTCCGGTTCAGCCGGCGCAGGTGTGGCGCGTTGCACTGGAATCGCGCGCCGCACTTCCACCGCCGGTTCGGTGGCCGAAGGCGTGGGCGTTTCAGTCCCGACAACTTCTGCCTTTTCCTCTGGCGTGACCGGTTGGGCGCGCAAGATCGGCTTGCTCGGATCCGGCATCTGCTCCGCCGTTTCCTTTTTCGGCGTCTCGCCCTCAGCCGTTTGCGCAGGCGTGGCTGAAGGTTTCGGCTTTAACATTGCATGCAACGCGTTGTAGGGATCGCGATCGGCGAGCAAGGTCGGCCCTTTGGAAGCGACCGGCGCCACCGCGCTCGTATCCACCGC
>QHBL01000243.1:0-3412 GCA_003244125.1 Chthoniobacterales bacterium | reverse complement strand
GCTTCCCCGTGAACGTTGCAAAATTCCGTCGGCTTTTGCGCCGCCGTCGCCAGCTCCGGATAGGTCGTGTTCACTTCACCATTCGGCGTTTTCTCCACGCATTTGTCCGTCGCGAGTAAACCTGATCTCGCGCAAATGCTCACCCGCTCGAGTCCCTTTGGCTGCGCGATCGGCTTCGCCGGATAGCGTTCACTCGCAGCGTTCATCACATCCACCCACACCGGCAACGCGATGTCATGTCCGAAAGCGCCCCGGAAAATGCGCTGCGGTTTATCGAACCCGGCCCAGACCGCGCAGGTCACGCTGCTGTTGTAACCGGCGAAAAGCACGTCGGTGAAATCGTAAGCCGTGCCGGTTTTTCCAGCCGCTTCCATCGACTTCAATCCAAATTGTGCGCGCGCCCCTTCTCCCGTGCCTTTGTCCAGCGCGTCCACCAGACACGAATGCACTTCGTAGGCGATTTCCGGCGCGATCACCTCCTCCTTGCGCGTGGTCCGCTGCGCGTGCCAGACCGTGCCGTCTTTCTCTTCGATCTTCTCCAAAATATGCGGAGCGCTCGGGCGCGAACCTCCATTTGGGAAAATGGTGTAAGCCAGCGCCAGTTCCGCCAACGTCACTTCGCTGCTGCCGAGAAACGTCGCCGGGAAAGGCCGCAGCGGCGATTTCACTCCCGCCGCGCGGCAAAGCTGCACCACGCTATCCACTCCCGGCGTCATCCCGATGCGCACGGTGGCACCGTTCTTCGATTTGCTCAGTGCCTCGCGCGCCGTGATCGGTCCCTCGTAGCGGTTATCAGCTGATTCCGGTCCCCATTCCCCCAGAATCCCGGTCGTGCCACCGATCATGACCGCCCGATTATCCAGCGCCGAATCCTCCACGATCGTCCCCGGAAACATCCCTTTCTGGAACGCCGCCGCGAACACGAACGGCGTCATCGCCGTCCCCGCCGGTCGCCGCGCCTGCAACGCGCGATCATATTGATTATGCTCGAAATCGCGCCCGCCCACGAGCGCGAGAATTCCGCCGGTTTCGTTATCGAGCGCGATCACTGCGCCCTGGAGATACTCGGGCGCGGGCGTTTTTTCCGAGCGGCCTTTACGGAAGTTAGCGGCGTACTCAGCGTAAGTTTGATGTTTGTAACCAGGATGCTTTTCCGCCTGGTCGAGGTGCGCGCGCAATGATTCCTGCGCCGCTTGTTGCAGCTCCGCATCGATCGTCGTGTGAATGCGAAATCCTTCATTCATGGCCCGATCCCAGCCCACCGCTTCGATCACTTTCTGCCGGATATAATCGACCGCGTAGGTCTGTCCCTGCGCGCTCTGGCGGTCGCCCACCAGCAGATCGGTCGATTGCGCGCTGTCGCAACGCTCGCGATCGATGAAACCAAGATCCCGCATACGCCCGAGCACCACATTGCGCGCTTCCCGCGCCACCGCCCGATCGTTCCAAGGCGAAATCCGGTTCGGGCTTTTGATTAATCCCGCGAGCGTGGCGCATTCCGTCAGCGACATCTCATGCGCTGGCTTATCGAAATAGCCACGGGCCGCCGCCTCGGTCCCATAAAGTCCGCCACCGAAATAAATCCGGTTCAGGTACAGCTCCATGATCTTCTGTTTGCCCAGCGCCTCCTCGATGCGTTTCGCCAGGTAGATCTCCAGCAGCTTGCGCCGGAAGGTTCGTTCCTTGAGCGAAAAACTGTTGCGCGCCAGTTGCTGCGTGATCGTGCTCGCGCCCTGTCGCACGTGACCAGCCGTCACATTCTTGAGCGCGGCCCGCACGATTCCCCACGCGTCATATCCGCTGTGCTGGTAAAACTTGCTGTCCTCGATCGCCACAACCGCGTTAACTAAATCACGCGGGATTTGGTCATATGGGATCGTCTGCCGGTTCTCGACATAGATCTGTCCGAAGATTTTACCATTGCGATCGAGAATCACGCTGGCCGATTCCATCTGGTCCAGCTTGGTCAAATCGTAAGTGGCGGCCTGGCGTTTCAGCTGCGAAGCGAGCAGCGCGAAATAGATTGTGAAAGCAAAGAGAGTGAGCGCGATGATCGCGGCCGGGATGTAAAAAAACGGGCGCGCGTACCACGGCCGGCGCCGGTAATGGTACGTCCGCCGCGGGATCAGAAACGAACTCGGCATTGAGCGAAAAGAAAAGGAACGAGAGCTTAGGCGCAAACGCAGTGAAAAGCGATTCCCGGCTGACTAACAGCGACCGCGATCTAATCGCGCTTCTCCGCTGCGAAATCGAGAACCGCGGCCCGATTAGCTTCGCCCGTTTCATGGAACTCGCGCTCTATCATCCGCAGCATGGCTATTACGCGAGTGGTCGCGCCCGCATCGGACGTTGCGGCGACTTCTTCACCAACGTCAGCATCGGCCCCATCTTCGGGACATTGCTCGCGGCCGAGTTCGTCGAGATTTGGGAGAAGCTCGAGCGCCCGGATCAGTTCACCCTGGTGGAACAAGGCGCGCACGACGGACAACTTGCCGCCGATGTGCTCAAGGCGTTGCGCGGCAGCGAATGCTTCGAAGCGCTCCGCTACATCATGGTCGAGCCGTTTCCCGCTTGGCGCGAACGCCAGCAGGAAAAACTCATCGGATTCAGCCAGAACATTTCGTGGTGCGGATCGATCGAAGAGCTCAACCCGTTCGCGGGGGTGCATTTTTCCAATGAGCTTTTCGACGCGCTCCCGATTCATCTGCTCAGCGACACCGGCGAAGAATGCCTCGTCACGCTCAACGGTGGTGAATTTCGAATTCAACCCGCACCAGTTCGCGAAAAGAAGCTCGCCGCCGCAAAGCTCATGCACGCCATTGCGACGAAACTTAAGCGCGGTGTCATTCTAACCATCGACTACGGCTTCACCCGCGAGCAATTCTTTCCGCACCACACCGTGCAAGTGCGCGCCCGGCATCGAAAGCTCGACTCGCCTTTCGACCAGATCGGCCGCGCCGACATTTCGGCGCACATTGATTGGACGAGCCTGATCGAGGCGGCGGAATCAGCGGGCGCGCGGCTCATCGGTTTGACCGATCAGCATCATTTTCTCACCGGAATTCTGCGCGACCTGCTCCACGCGACGGAGGTGCAAAAGCTTTCGCCGGCCGACAAACGCGGACTGCAAACGCTGCTCCATCCCGAGATGATGGGTCGCAATTTCCAGGCGCTCGCCCTCGCCCAGGATTTCGCGGCGCCGCTCAGCGGTTTTCGCTTCAGCCGTCTTTAACCTACGCTCTTCTACAGTTTCACCTGCCGCAGCCTCAGCGCGTTGGCGATGACTGAGACCGAGCTCAAACTCATCGCGGCGCCGGCCATGATCGGACTAAGAAGAATGCCGAAGAACGGATAGAGCACTCCGGCCGCGATGGGAATTCCTAACGAGTTATAGACGAAGGCGAAGAGCAGA
>QHBL01000391.1:3047-12407 GCA_003244125.1 Chthoniobacterales bacterium | reverse complement strand
TTTGGGTCGGCCGGCGCGCCGCCGATGGAGCCGCTCACCGTGAAACGTATTGGCGAAACGTTGATGACCGATTACGTCTGGCCGCTGCAATGCGCCGGCGTGCTGCTGACGGTCGCGCTGATCGGGGCCCTTTTCCTTGCCATGGAGGACAAGCAGTAATGGCCCGCGTACGCTGCTCGGGCAGAGTCGTTGCTGCGCTATGACCCTCCAGCATTTACTCATCCTTTCGGCGGCGCTGTTCTCCATCGGCCTCGTCGCCGCGCTCAGCCGCCGTCACGCCATTTTCATTTTGATCGGCATCGAGATGATGCTCGCCGCAGCCGGCATTAACTTCATCGCCTTCTGGCGATTCAATCCGCAGCCGCACCCTCCCACCGGCGTCATCGTTGCCATCTTCGCCATCGCTATTGCAGCTGCCGAAGCCGCGGTCGGTCTGGCTCTCATCATCGCGGTGTATCGGCATTACCGCACGACTAATGTTGACCAGATCGACCAGCTAAGAGGCTGACGCGCGCGTGATCACAAAATGAATTTGTCCATCACGCATCACCTCTGGTTCATCCCAGTTGCGCCACTTCTCTGCGCGCTCCTGATTCTGCCCACTTCGCGGCGCGGTCCCGCCGCCGGCATTGCCATTCTTGGGCAGATTTTCGCGCTGTTGCTATCAGTCACTGCGTTTACCGCGACCTTGCAAACGCACGGCTTCCGCGCGTTTCAGAATTTCACCTGGTTCACCTTCGGCGACCAAACGCTTCGCCTCGGGTTTGTTTTGGATCCGCTGGCAGCGGCCATGCTCGTCATGATCACGCTCGTCGGCCTTTGCATCTTTGTCTTCAGCATTGGCTACATGGCTGGAGACAAAAACTTCGCCCGGTTCTTCGCCTACCTCTCGTTTTTTTCCGCCGCCATGCTCGGCGTTATCATCGCCAATAGCCTGCTTCTCCTGTTCATCTGCTGGGAACTCGTCGGCCTCGCGTCCTATTTGCTCATCGGTTTTTGGATTGAACGCCCGAGCGCAGCGGCCGCGGCCAAGAAAGCATTCATCACCACTCGCATCGGTGATCTTCCATTTTTTCTCGGCATCCTCTGGCTCTACAATCGCACCGGCACATTGCTCTTCTACGATAACGGCAACGGCTGCCTCGAAAACGCCGCCTTGGCCTCGTTAGGCGCGGCAGCCACATTCATCGCGCTTCTCATCTTCTGCGGCGCCGTCGGCAAGTCGGGACAATTCCCACTCCACGTCTGGCTGCCTGACGCGATGGAAGGGCCGACGCCGGTGAGCGCGTTGATCCACGCCGCCACCATGGTCGCCGCCGGCGTTTTTCTGGTCGCGCGCGTTTACCCGGTTTTTTCCGCCGGCTCGATCAATGGCATCACCACCTCACTCACGGTCGTTGTCTGGATCGGCGTTATCACTGGTTTGATGGCCGCGCTCATCGCCATCGCGCAGTCCGACATCAAACGCATTCTCGCTTACTCCACCGTCTCACAGCTCGGCCTCATGATGGTGTCGCTCGGCGTTGGCGGCGTCGCCGCCGGCATCATGCATTTGCTCGCGCACGGTTTTTTCAAAACGCTTCTCTTTCTCGGCGCCGGGTCCGTCATTCACTCGCTCCACCACGAACAGGACATCCGCAAAATGGGCGGCCTCCGTCGCGCCATGCCGGTGACGTTCCTCACCTACGCCGTCGGCATGATGGCGCTGAGCGGTGTGCCGCTGATCTTTTCCGGCGCGTGGACGAAGGAAGAAATCCTGCGCGCCGCTTCCCGCTGGCCCGCGTCACACATCCCATATTATCTGCTGCTGCTCGGCGTGGTCCTCACGGCGTTCTACATGACCCGGCAAATCATCTACGTCTTCTTTGGCAATCCCGGCGCCGATTCCGCGCACGCGCGCGAAAGCCCGCGCGTGATGACCATTCCGCTCATCGTGCTCGCCGTCTGCGCGGTGTTATTCAGCCTCGTGCTTACGCCTGCGTGGCCATGGTTGCACAGCTATTTCAATGGCGAGCGCGCCGATGTCGATGCAGCCAGGTTGGTCCCGCCGATGCTCCTCGTCTCGCTCGTGCTCGTCGGCGCTGGCATTGGTCTCGGTTGGCTCATGTTTCGTAACGCGCGCGAAATTGATCCGCTGCAGCAAAGACTGCCGGCGCTCTTTCGTTTCCTCGAGAACAGGATGTGGATCGACGAAGTCTATGGGCACACCGTCATTGCCTTAAGCCGCATGGGCGCGCGCGTTGCTGATGTGCTCGATCGTTACTTCTGGGACGGGATCGTTCGCGGCTTCGGCGGAATCGGACAGCTCTTCGGAATGTTCACCAGCACAGTGGACGAGCGCGGCATCAATGCTGGAGTTGATGAATCCACACGCGGTGCGCGCGGATTCGGACGGCTCGCTTCCGCAGCCCATTCCGGCCAAATCCAAACCTATCTCGGCGCGGTCGCGCTTGGCATGCTCGCGCTCCTTCTTCTTTACGCATGGCTGGGCTGATCACCGCGCTCATTCTCACCCCGCTCGCAGGCGCCGTCCTGAGCAGCATGGGGCGCGAGCGTCTCGCGCGCCGTGTCGCGTTCACCAGCAACGCACTTACGGCGGCGATCGCCCTCATCTTATGGCGGAATTTCGACAACACCGTTGCCGGTTTGCACTTCGTCGAGCACCACACCTGGATGCCATCCATCGGCGCCGAGTATTTTGTCGGAGCGGACGGGCTGAGCTTGCTCCTGCTTCTCCTGACCAGCTTGCTCTTTCCCTTCGCCTTTTCGGCGCAACGAATGAGCCGCGGCTATTACGCGCTCATGTTGGTCATGCAATCCGCGCTCTACGGCGCCTTCACCGCGCAAAATTTCGTCCTCTGGTTCCTCTTCTACGAGACGAGCCTCATTCCATCTTTCCTGCTCATCAAAATTTATGGCGGCGACAAACGGGACCGGGCCGCGACCAAGTTCTTCGTTTACACCTTTATCGGAAGCGTCGCGATGCTGCTGGCTTTTCTCGGCATTTACTTCGCCCGCGGCACCTTCGATTTCGTCGAACTAGCCGCTCTTGGTAAAGCTGGTTTGGTGCAGGGCGATCGACGCTGGCTCGTTTTTGCCGGAATTTTCTTCGGCCTCGCCGTCAAAGTTCCACTTTACCCATTTCACACCTGGTTGCCCGACGCTTACGAAACCGCGCCGACCGGCGTGTCCATGGTGCTCACCGGCGCTCTCTCAAAGATGGGCGTCTACGGGTTTATCCGCCTGCTCCTGCCGCTTTTTCCTAACGAGACGCGGATCCTTGGTCCATGGTTGCTCACTCTCGCCTTGTGCTCGATTGTCTGCGCCTCGTTATCCGCCTGGGCGCAACGCGATCTCAAACGCATGGTCGCCTATCTCTCGGTTAATCACCTCGGCTATTGCATGCTGGGGCTTTTCGCGGTTGCCGCTGCCACTGTTTCTTCCGCTAATCTCCACGCCACCTTCAGCGGTGTCTTCATGCAAATCTTCAACCACGGCATCACTGCCGCCGCCCTTTTCTACTTTGTCGGTTTGCTGGAACAACGCCGCGGCATCCGCGGCACTCACGACTTCGGCGGCCTCATGCAATGCGCGCCGCTGTTCTGCGGCTGGATGAGTGTCGTCATGTTTTCCTCGCTCGGTCTCCCAGGCCTCAATGGATTCATCGGCGAATTCCTCATCTTTAAAGGTTCCTTCGCCGCCGCGACCGCATTCACCTCCATCGCAGTTCTAGGCCTCCTCTTCACCGCCATCACGTTTTTGCGCGCCATGCAGCTTCTCTTCAGCGGTCCGGCTGGAGAAGCGTGCGCCGTATTCCCCGATCTGCTCGCGCGAGAGAAACTCGTCGTCATTCCAATTGCGCTGCTCATGTTCGCCATCGGCATCGCTCCCCAATTCATCTTTAACATTTTCAATTCCACCGTCGTGCAAATGGCGCGGCTGTTTTCATGAAGACACCTCCATGAAAAAGGGGATCGTTCCCATCGCGCAAATCACCCGCACGATTCTTCTTCTTCGGGGCGAGAAGGTGCTGCTCGATGCCGATCTGGCACAGCTCTACGGCGTCACCACCGGTAACTTGAACAAGGCCGTCAGCCGCAATCGGGACCGGTTCCCGCGCGATTTCATGTTCCGGATCACTTCGGATGAAGCGCGTTTGATATTCCAATTTGGAAGATCGAAGGGACGCGGCGGTCGGCGCAAGTTGCCTTACGTGTTTACCGAACAGGGCGTGGCGATGCTTTCGAGTGTCCTGCGCAGTGCGCGCGCGGTGCAGGTCAACATCGCCATCATGCGCGCGTTCGTCAGGCTGCGCGAAACCCTGGAAACAAATCGTGAGCTCGCCCGCAAGTTTGCCGAGCTGGAGAAACATGTCGGCAAACACGACCACCACATCGCCGCGATCATCGATGCCATCCGCCAGCTCATGTCGCCGCCGGAGAAGCCGCCGCGCGAGATTGGATTTCACGTGCGCGAAACGGCTTCGCGTTACCAAACGCGCCGGCGCCGATGATCGCCTGGACAATTTACGTCACGTTTGGTGGCGCAGTGCTCCTGCTGTTTTTGCCGCGCGCGACTTGCCGCTGGATTGCGCTCACGACCACCGCGGCCGGTGCGGCGATTAGCTGCGGCGCATTTTTCTCCCGCGACATTCCCTCCGCCCCGTTTACCACCATCGTGCGCGTGCCGTGGGTCCCCATTCTCGGCATGAACTACCATCTCGCCGCCGATGGCATCAGCCTGACCATGTGTCTCGTCACCGGCATCACCGCAGTGAGCGCAGTGCTTTTCTCCTGGGACGTTTGCGACCGAGCTAACGAGTTCTATTTTTGGCTCCTGCTTGTCGTCGGCGGCTCTTATGGCGTCTTTCTTAGTGCCGATCTCTTCCTCCTCTTTCTCTTCTACGAGCTGGTCATCGTTCCGAAATACTTCCTCATCGCCATCTTCGGCTCGACTAAGAAGGAGTATGGCGCGATGAAGCTTACCCTTTACTCCTTCTTCGGCGGCGCGCTCGTCTTTATCGGAATACTTGCTGCTTATATCGCCGCGGGCTCGCTGGACTTAACACAGCTCACGCAATTCAATTATCCCTCCGGGCTCCAAGCCTGGGCTTTTCCAGTTTTGTTTGTCGGGTTCGCGATCCTGGCCGGCATCTGGCCGTTGCACACCTGGGCGCCGACCGGCCACGTCGCGGCGCCCACGGCTGGTTCCATGTTGCTGGCCGGCATCGTGATGAAGCTCGGAGCCTACGGAGCTTTGCGCGTCGCCATTAATATCTTCCCTCAAGGTTTCCCGATGTGGCGCAACTACATCGCGGTCGTCGCGGTCATCGGTATCGTCTATGCGGCCGCTGTCGCGCTGCGCCAGCGTGACCTCAAGTTCGTCATCGGCTACTCCAGCGTGAGCCACATGGGCTTTGTTCTGCTCGGCTTCGCTACCGCCAACGCACTCGGCCTTTCCGGCGCAGTCCTGCAAATGTTTTCCCACGGCATCATCGGCGCGCTTCTCTTCGCCATCGCCGGAACCATGATTTATCGCCGCACTCACACGCGCGATCTCAACGCACTTTCAGCAATTAACCTGAGCCGGACATTGCCATTCGCCGCCTTTGCCTTCACCATCGCTTCCTTCGCCTCGATTGGCTTTCCCGGCTTCAGCGGATTTCCCGCCGAAATTTTCATTCTCATCGGCGCATGGAAAGACTACCCGCTGGCGGTCTGGCTCACTGGATTGGGTATGGTGCTGGTCGCTGCATTTACTTTGCGCGCCTTGAAGAACACGTTCTTTAGCGATGCGAGCGCCGCCGCCGCGACCGACGGCATTGACAAGGCGGAGCCGATTACATTACCGGAGAAGCTTGGCGCCGGACTCCTCATCTTCACCACTTTAGCAGTCGGACTTTATCCGCCACTGCTGCTCGATCGCATCACCCCCGCCGTTCAAGCTCTGCACCTTCTCCGATGAGCTATCTAGAACTACTCAAGGTCGCTGCGCCGGAGGCGATTCTGGTCGTGACTGCTCTTGTGCTGCTTGCTCTTGGGTTCACTCATAATCGCGTCGCACCGACGTTATCCGCACTCTCCGGACTTCTCGCGGCTGCCGCCGCGATGCTCCTACTTCCCGGCCCCATCAATCTCGGCGCCATGCTCGTCCACTCGTCTCTCAATTCGCTTTTCGCCATCATCTGTCTGGTACTGGCGTTCGGCACCGTTCTTTTGACTCACGCTGAGCTTTGGCTGAAACACCGCGCCGAGTATCAGGCGCTCATTCTCTTTGCCACGGTCGGTCTCATGGTTCTCATCCGCGCCGAGGAATTGCTCACCATCTTCATCGGCCTCGAGCTGCTCGGACTTTCTCTCTACGTTCTTGTCGCCTTCGATAAGGCCGACATTCGTTCTGCCGAAGCGGGCCTCAAATATTTTCTCTTTGGCAGCACCGCCAGCGCCTTCACCCTTTTCGGTATCAGCCTGATTTATGGAACGAGCGGCACCACCACACTGAGCTTGATCGCGTCGTCCGAGTCGCCGACCTCCCCCTTACTCGCCGCCGGCATCGTCATGACGCTCGTGGGTTTCGCTTTCAAAATCGCCGCCGCCCCTTTTCATCTTTGGGCGCCGGATGCCTACGAGGCAGCGCCCGTGCCGAGTGCCGCTTTCATTGCTTCAGCTTCTAAAGTGGCGTCGTTCGTCGTGCTCGGGAAAATCGTCCTCATCGGCTTCGCGCAGGTGCGAGGGAGCGCTGATTGGCACGGGATGGTCGCAGGCTGGAAACCGCTCCTGGCTGTGCTCGCAACGTTCTCCATTCTGCTCGGTAATTTCGTCGCTCTTGCTCAAACGCACGTGCGCCGTCTGCTCGCGTACTCGGCTGTGGCGCACGCCGGCTATGCCTTGTTAGGCCTGGTCGCTGGTGGCGGCCGCGGCTTCGCCGCCACACTTTTTTACATCACCATTTACGCCGCCACGCTTCTCGGCGCCTTCGGTGTTTGCGCGGTGGTGCGCCACCAGGCTGGCGGCGATAGCCTGGCGAACTTTTCCGGCCTGCGCGCGCGCTCACCTCTTCTCGCCGGCTGCATGGCGGTCTTCGTTCTCTCCCTTGCCGGACTGCCGCCGCTCGCAGGCTTTTTCGGTAAATTTTATCTGTTCAGTGCCGCAGTTGCCGGCGGTCACAACCAGGGCTTGCTCTGGCTCGTCGCTGTCGCGCTCTTCGGCAGCCTCATCTCGCTCTATTATTACCTCATCGTCCTCAAAGCGATCTTCATCGATCAGCCGCATTCGGCGGCATCGAAATTCGCCGCGCCTCACTTTCTTCAGACCTTCACCATCTTCGTTCTCGCTCTCGCAGTTATCTTTTTCGGCCTCGCTCCCGCGCCATTGCTGGTCCGAATCATCGACGCCACCCCGTAAGTGCCAGGCGCGCCTTGCTCTTGACGCGCCGCTGCCGCTGGAAAGATTCGGAGGTATGAACATCCGCCAACCCGATCAACCAACCAGCTGGCGAAAGCGCCTCCTGTTTTCCCTCGTCTTATTAGCAATCACGCTGCCATTGAGAGCCCAGGAACCCAGCACTTCTCCCAGCGTAGCTCCGAGCCCCAGCGGACCTGCCAGCACTAGCACGAT
This sequence comes from Chthoniobacterales bacterium, assembly GCA_003244125.1. The sequence goes on along the minus strand of QHBL01000391.1, from coordinate 4,791 downwards.
CACCAGTTCCAGCAGCTCGACTGTCGCCACCAGTCCCATCGCCGCGCCAGCCGGTCAGCCGAATGAGGCGGAGATGATGAATCAGATGATGGAGCTGGCCAAGCTCAACGAGAATCACAAACTCCTCGCCGAGCTCGATGGCACCTGGGATTACAACGTCACCATGTGGATGGCGCCCAGCGCGCCGCCGATGAAATCGAGCGGAACGGCCGTCAGAAAATCGATGATGGGCGGTCGTTACTTCGTCATGGATGCGACCGGCAAAATGAAAATGCCCGGCGCTGATGGGAAGTTGAAAGACTTCGAGTTCAAAGGTCACGGCATCGAAGGCTACGACAATGTGAAGAAAAAATTCGTCGGCACCTGGATCGACAACATGGGGACTGGCATCATGATGTCGGATGGCGATTACGACCCGGCGAGCAAGAGCTTTACCTATAACTCGGAAATGGAGCCGATGCCCGGGATGAAAACCAAAGTGCGCGAGGTCGTGAAGCTGGCCGACAAGAACCACATGAGCTTCGAGTGGTACGAAGACCGCGGCGGCCAGGAAATGAAAACGATGCAGATCGACTACACGCGCAAGAAATAGCCGGGCGTGGATCGATGAAGGGTCGCCGAACGTTCAACTCGTTCGCGCTAGGGGAACGAAGTCATTGAAGACAGCGCCGCGCACCGCCTCATTGGGCAAAGACGGAGATGCCTCGTCGCAAGCGTCGTTAGATTGGAGGGACGAGCTCTGTCTCGTCCCAAACTTCCATGCCACGCCCATGACAGGCAGCGGCACCGAGTTGAGAAAAGATGGGGACGACAGGGCGGTCGTCCCTCCAGGGATGCGACTAGACCTGTTCGGCGGGTGATGGGTGGCTCCAGTGTCTGCTCTGACAACGCACGAGCATTGTCTCGCGCGACCTCTTCCGTGGCTTCGATTCGCGATCGTTTAGACTGCCGGACGCGGCGAACACTGGCCATTCGGATTTGCGCCGTGGCCGTTGTAATTCCATGCGCCCTGCAAGCAAAAGCAACGGCGTCTGCCGCCGGACGCACCGACGCGTTACACGTCCGTGGGGGCCGCTTGCTACTATCCGTCGAAGGGGATTGCTCGAAGTCTCCTCTCACTAACTCGACTGGCATAATATGTGTCTATGCTACATATGATGATGACGGCGCGGATGTCTCCTCGTTGCGGCGCTCGATTGAAGTGCTGGCGCCGAGCGTGCGCGGCGATGAAGCGCAACGAGTGGCCGCCCGCGCCTGCCGCACCGCCGCCCGGTTGCGAGGGAGTATGCCGTGGTGGGCCCACCGCTCTTTCATAATTTCCTGGTGAACACCGGCATGAGGAAGCGCGGCCTCTGTTTCCAGTGGGCGGAAGATTTGCTCGCGCAGCTCGACGCTCTTGAGCTAACGACTCTTGAACTTCATTGGGGCGAAGCGCGCGCCGGCACCTGGCGCGAGCACAATTGCATTGTCGCCACCGCCAAAGGCCAGCCTTTTCGCACCGGCATTGTGCTCGATGGCTGGCGGCATTCCGGCCGCCTCTACTGGAATGCGCTCGCCCGTGATCACTATCCATTGGGTCGAAGACAGCGCTTATGCTTCACTGGCGCGCGCGCGTAACCCGCTGGCTTCGCCCGCGCCAGCCCGGAAGAAGATTTTGGTGACCGCGCGAGCTCAAGCTAACGAGCCACGGTTATAGCTGCGCGAGCTAGTCGTCTTCGATTAGCTTCACATCATCGATCTTCCA
>QHBL01000391.1:0-3001 GCA_003244125.1 Chthoniobacterales bacterium | reverse complement strand
CCGGCAAAGAGGGCGCGCGCCGTCGCTGTAGAACCGTCAAGTTTCACGTCTTCCACCGTCAAGCGCGCGTCTGAACTATTGGCGTCCAAGAGCCCGCTATTCTCAATCTCTGGCCGCATATTCTGGAGCGCGGTGAGAAAACGCTCCGTCACCAGTCCCTGCAAATCGGTGGGCGCGCGCTGCCATGGGTCCCGCGCGCTCTTCACTGTCGCCACATACCAATGGTAAGCACGCTTGATCGTTGCCTCCGGGTTCGCCGCGCGCGCACATCCGCTCAGGACCGAAAGGCACAGACTGATCAGTCCGAAGGCGATCCACCTCGTGCAAACGCAGCTGCTTCTTGAATCGAGAGGCCGCCGGACTAGATTCGTCACCGTGATAAATCGCTCGCTGCGCGCTTTGTGGCTGCTCTGCGCCATCGCAATTGTCGGCCTCACGCTGCCGGTGCGGGCGGAGATGGCGGGCGCGCCTGTTCACCGGAGCGATTGTTGCGCGCACATGGCGGCGCACGGCCATTGTGGCGGCCAACCCGCGACGGCGCCGAGTTCCTCCGAACGTCCATGCTGCGCCGTCTGTCTCTTCGCTCTTCCCTTCCTCGAGATTGCGCCAGCGGCTTATGTATTCAATCTGACCGCAGGCGAAACTCTCCGCGGCGTCAGTCTCGCCCGGCATTTTCGTCCGGCGCGTCCGCTCGTTCCTCCGCCGCGGGCCTGATTCTTTAACTCGCCGCTGACTCGCGCTCGTTAGGCGAGACTCACTCATCTGGATTGCGCGCCTGATTGAACCAGGGCTGCACTTCCATTGGCGAAATACGTCTGCCCGCTGCTCACGAACGGGCGTCTGCATCAAACCTATTTCAACATTGAAGACTTACATTTCACTTTTTATCGCGGCGACATTCTTCGCCACCGCCATAGCGAACGCGCAGCCTTCGCCGGCTCCGGCGCAACTACAATATACCTGCGTCATGCATCCCGAAATCGTCACTAGCTCACCAGGCAAGTGTCCGAAATGCGGCATGGAACTGGTGCCGGTGAAGAAGAAGCCAGAGCTGCAACACGAGTCACATCATCACGAGCAACCGCGTGCTGCTCAACACCAACAAACGATGTCGATGCAATCATCGGTCAACATCGCCGATCCGATGTCGCGTGAAGGTTCTGGCACGAGCTGGCTCCCGGATTCGTCACCGATGTATGGACGCATGTTCATGCTCGGCGGCGACACGCTCATGTTGCACGGCGCGGCTTTTCCGCGTTACACCAACGTCAGCACCCGCCGCGGCGATGATCGCCTCGACGCGCCGAACTGGGCCATGGCCATGTATTCGCATCCGCTCAGCGACAACGCGCAGCTTGGCGCGCGTTTGATGATGAGCCTCGATCCGCTCACCGAAGGCGGGCGCGGTTATCCGCTCCTGTTTCAATCCGGCGAATCGTGGCACGACGAACCACTGCACGATCGCCAGCATCCGCACGATCTCTTCAGCGAGCTCTCCATTTCCTATTCGCAAGAGCTCAGCGAAGACTTTTCGGCCTCGCTCTATTTCGGCTACCCGGGCGAGCCTGCGCTCGGTCCGCCCACCTTCATGCATCGGCCATCAGCGATGGATAATCCCGATGCGCCTATCTCGCACCACTGGCAGGATTCCACCCACGTCACCTTCGGAGTTGCCACCGCTGCCCTGCAATGGCGCAACGTCAAACTCGAAGGCAGCATTTTCACAGGGCGCGAGCCGGATGAAAATCGATACGATTTTGACCAGCCGCGTTTCGATTCCGCCAGCGCCCGCATCTCATGGAATCCGACGGCGAATCTCGCGCTGCAATTTTCCCACGGTTACTTGAAACAACCTGAAGCGCTCGAGCCCGGCGTCGATCTGCATCGCACCACCGCCTCCGCCATTTACAACGTGCCGCTCGGGCCCGACGCGAACTGGGCCACCACCTTCGTCTGGGGCCAGAACAACAAAACGCACGAAGGCAAAACGCAGTCGGTTGGGCTTGAATCGGATTATCAGCGCGGGCGCGACACGTTTTACACCAGGCTCGAATACGTGGAAAAATCAGCGCACGAGCTCGTATTGCCGGAGGATTTTCACGAGCAAATCTTCCCGATCTACTCTGCCTCGGTCGGTTATGTGCGCGACCTCACGCACGGCGACGGCATCGATATCGGACTCGGCGGGCAAATCACGATCAGTCATCGCCCCGAAAAACTGGACGCAATTTATGGCGACGACGTCGGCTACGGCTTCCAGGTTTTCCTCCGCATCCGGCCATCGCGCCACTGAATTCGTGGAGGGACGAGCTTAGTCTCGTCACCGTCTTTCACAACCGCGCGCGCACCACAGCGCTACGCGACCCGAAGAAGAGTTTGGGACGACACAGAGGTCGTCCCTCCAATCGTCGTTTCATTCACAGTTGTCGCCGCAATGCTGCCCTCCGCCTCGGCGCGTAAGTTAACCCAACAACTCCTTCACCATCTCGCGCTCTTCCTTCAGCTCGTTCACGCTCGCGTCGATCTTCCCCCGGCTGAACTCGTTGATCGGCGCTCCGCTTACCACCTCCGCTTTGTTGCTCCTTACTCGCACCGGAAATGACGAAATCAGATCAGCCTCGATCCCGTATTCGCCCTTCGAACAAAGCGCCACGCTGTGCCAATCGCTCTCCGCCGTATCGGTCGTTAACGAACGCACCGTGTCGACCACCGCGTTCGCCGCCGAGGCCGCTGATGACAGCCCGCGCGCCTTGATGATGGCGGCGCCGCGCTGTTGCACCCTCTGGATAAACGTTCCCTTCAGCCACTCCTCATCGCCGATCACCTCGTTCGCCGCCCGCCCATCGATCTTCGCATTGTAGAAATCCGGATATTGCGTCGCGGAATGATTTCCCCAAATCGTCATGTTCGTAACCTCGGTGACATCTACCTTAGCCTTCTGCGCCAGCTGCGCTTTCGCGCGATTCTCATCGAGGCGCGTCATGGCAAACCAGCGATCGCG
>QHBL01000300.1:2753-2967 GCA_003244125.1 Chthoniobacterales bacterium | reverse complement strand
GAATAGTTCCATCCAGACCGACGACGTCATCGCGCCCGCGCACCATCACCCGCCACCAAAACTCCTTGAGATTGCGCTTCAGCTCCGTCCCGAGTGGCCCGTAATCCCACGCCCCATTCAACCCACCATAGATTTCCGCCGATTGGAAAATAAACCCGCGCCTTTTGCAAAGGCTCACGATTTTTTCCATGCGCGGCGAATCCGTGCTCATTTC
>QHBL01000300.1:0-2741 GCA_003244125.1 Chthoniobacterales bacterium | reverse complement strand
GGAACGCAGGAAAGCAGGAAAGAAGGATTTGGAAACCGGGAATCCAGGATCAAAAGCAGAAACCCTTTACCGCGAATTGCTGCGCGAGCTACGGCGCAGGTTCTTCTGGCTTCAGTTCCCACGTGCTTTGTTGTTAAGTTTCTCTGAGTCAGAATCGCCTTCGATCCGCAGATGCTGCTACTGCTCATTCATCCCACTGTGGCAGATGCTGGAATTCCGATGATCGGGATTTATCTACCCGCGGCGTGGCTAGCATTGCTGCCCATCATCGCGATCGAGTCGGCTTATGGAATATGGCGATTCAAACTGCCGGTTGCGCGAGCTGTCGCCGCTCAGGCGACAGCTAACTGTGTCTCTGCGTTACTCGGGATTCCAGTGACATGGTTGATCCTCGCAGCCGCGGAAATTCTCATCTTCGAATCGGCCGCGCAAGCCCTTCCGCCCAAGCTCTTCGCGGTGCTGTCACCAATTCTGGGCGCAGCATGGCTAGGGCCACTGGGCGAGCATGAATGGTGGCCGGTAGTGGCAGCCTTACTCGTTCTTACCGCGGTCTTTTATTTCATGTCGGTGGTCACCGAAGCGCGAATCGCGGCTTGGTTCTTTCCACAATTAGGACGTCATGTCACGCAACGCTGGAGCGTCGCTGCCAATGGGATCACGTATGCGTTTCTCCTACTCTTGATATGTGTGGGCCTGGCCTTTCCTCGGTTCTCCCGGCGGGTCTTTGACGCGACAGAGCCGGTCGCCGACGCCTTCACTGAGGTGGTTGGCTCCGTGGCCGAGTGGAAAGAAGGAAGGCGTGAGAGTCCGCTATTCCGAGCGATCGAGGCCCACGATGCCGCGGCAGTGCGCAAACTCATTGCGAAAGGAATAGATGATAACCTCCCAAACCAGGACGGATTTACTGCGTTGCAATCTGCCGCAGGTTCCGGCGATTCGACCATTACGCAGTTGCTGCTGCAAGCCGGAGCCGATGTGAATGCCCGAGCAACAGGTCCTATCAATTACACCGCCTTACATGAGGCGGCATGGACTGGCGGCGGTGTCACCGTCCGACAGTTGATTGCAGCCGGCGCCGACGTTAACGCCTCCAGCGAAGGCGGCTGGACTCCGCTCATGGTCGCGATGCTCTACGGCCGACCCGACGTGGTCGAAGCACTGCTTGCCGGCGGCGCGAATGTAAACGCTCGCACGCCGAGCGGCTGGACAGCTCTGAAAGAAGCAGAGCACCGCGGCTTCAGGGAAATCACTGAGCGTCTGCTTCAGGCCGGAGCCATTGATTACCCGGACGGATCTCGTTAGCGATTAGCTTGAATGAAATGTCCTCGAACGACGACGGTTCGCAGGGGTGACACTGTCTCGAAGACATGCCTAACCGAGTGCTACGCCACTGGGTAATCATCGGAACACCGGTATGAACTAACCAACGATAGCTATCTGGTTTCCGTTAGCACCAGGAACTTCACCAAACGTTATTATCGCGATGAGACTGGCTGGCTGAAGATGTCGGCGCGTGGGCCAATCTTTCGGATGACGGCTGAGCAGGTCCTGAATCATATGCTGCCCGCCCTAGCAGGAGTGAAGCCGCGTGTGAACATTAAAGTTCAAGATCGGGATCTGATGAAGGCGGAGTTATCAGACAAAAGCCGCTCGCATCCCGTGGCGCGCAAAACGGCACATCGGGAAGAGCGTGCGCGCGCCTAACAGGAAATTGGGACGACACGGAGGTCGTCCCTCCAAGTTTATTTCACCACCGTCACTTCCGTTTTGACCGAGTTGGCGATGAAACAATTCTCGTGTGCGGCATGATGCATTTTGTCGAGCTCGTCTGCGCTCGGCGTGCGCTCGCCTGACCAGGTGATCTTCGGATGCAACTCCACGCGAGTAATAGCCATTCTCCCTTCCGCGTTTTTCTCCATGTGGCCCACCGCTTCGTCCACGTAATTGTCGAGCACGAACTTCTGCTTACATGCGATGGCTAGAAAGGTGAGCATGTGGCAGCTCGAGAGCGAGGCGACGAATGCTTCTTCCGGATCGACGTTAGCGGGATTACCGAGGAAGGCCGGCGCGGCCGAGGCCGTCATTATGTGGCCGCCGTCGAAACTCCAGGTGTGATCGCGCGGATATTTCTGGTAGGTGAATTCGGCGGCGCACCGCTCCCAGCGCAAATTGACTTTGTGTTCGGACATGTGTTTCCTATAAATCCGGACGGCGCTAGCGCAAGACGCGCGTGGCTGAAGCGGGAATGGTAAATTCGTCGAAGGCAGTCACGAGGAACGATTTCACGATTCGCGAAATGAAATGCGTTGACGGATTTCGCGGCGCTCCTCTACGCTGAGACATGATTACGAAATACCTCGTCGTTCTCAGCGCCATCGTTTTCGCCGGCTCTGTTTTTGCTCAAACCGAGAGCCCCACTCCTGAAGCGTCCGCCTCGCCAGCCAAACATCGCACTCACAAGAAGGCTGCTGCCAGCACAGACGCTAGTCCGGCCGAAACCTCGGCTACGGCCTCGCCCTCGGCCACGCCGCATCGCACACGCAAGAAAGCAGCGACGAGCGCGAGCCCCGCTACTTCAGCCATGCCCTCTCCATCAGCTTCACCGGAACATCGGATGCTGTGGCCGAAGGGGAGGCGGCAGGGCTGGCGCTGGCGGCGGACGCTGTTTTCTTGCGCGTGCGATGTTCCGGTGAAGCTGATGGAGAGGGCATGGCTGAAGTAGCGGGGCTCGCGCTCGTCGC
>QHBL01000130.1 GCA_003244125.1 Chthoniobacterales bacterium | reverse complement strand
TAGTCAAGGATGCCGCGGGCGCGCGGAACGATGACCGGTTTCCCGAGAGCGAGGCACTCGAAGATGCGAGTGGGCGTGTTTAGCTCAGTGAAAGTATTGCGGCGATTTGGAATTACGCCGACATCGGCAGATTCGATGGCGCTCACGATTTGTTCGAGCCGGCAGGCGCCCCGGTACTCGACCTTCTCGGCAAGTCCCCGTGGACCCAGCCAAGTCATTACGGTCTCGAAGAATGGAGTCGAAGCGCCACAGACAACTAGTTTCGCACACGGAACGGTTTTCAGGACCAGCTCAAGGGCATCCACCGCTAGATCGAAGCCATTCCGCTGAAGCAGGGAGCCGTGATAAAGGATGATGAAGGGAGTGGACAAATCCGATGGATCGCGGCGGCGCACCTGCGGCGGGCGGAACTTGAAAATCTTTTCGTCCGGAGAGTTCAAGACGACAGTAATCTTTTCCGGCGGACAACTGCGGGACGAGAATAAGTCTTTGAATGTGCGGCTGACGGTAAGGACGGAATCAGCAAAAGCGATGCTCCATTTTTCCATCAGCTCGAGCAAGCGAACGGCCGCGCTATCGGGCGCGAGTTGAAAGATAGCCTGCATCAGCTCGGGCATGGGGTCGTGAAGATCGAGCACGACCCTGGCGCCGAGGAGCTTTGGGACAAGAGCGCTGAAAACCAGGACATCGGGCATGTTGTGGACATGGACGAATTGATAACGACGCTTAAGCGAGCGGAGGCCGAGATGAGCTAACGAGATGGCGACAAAAGCGGAATATTGCCAGGCGTAACGCAGCTTGCCACTGCGGCGTCGCTTCAGCGGAATGCGTGTGACATTAACCCCATCGACGACTTCGCGGCGAGGCTCTGATGGATCGGCCTGGAGACAGATGAGGTCGATGGAGACGCCATCGGCCAGAAGGGCTTCGGCGGCACGGCGGGGGCGAGGATCAGCCGGGTAATGAGAAAAAAGAACGACGGCGGCGCGTTTGCCTGCGAGCAGCCGTGGAGCCGTTGGATCAACGGCGTGAGAATCAGCACCGTTCTTCGTCGGGCGCGCGCCGATGTACGATTCGCGGTACCATACAGCCAGTTCCGCAGCTGATGGATTCCAGAACTGACCAGCATAACGAGTGGAGAGATAGCTAAGGAATTGACGCACGAATTGCGCAGGATACCTGCGACCATGGCGCGAGGAGCCGTTGAACTCGATGTAGTCAGGATGAATGTTGAGCAGGACCATTCCCCCATGGGCTGCGATCCAGTCTACCTTGCGCAACCATATCTCCGGTGTTTGTTCGCCGAGAAGAAGGAATAAGGTGGAATCCTGCGGCAAAGTGTAGGGTAGCTCGACGTAACCCTGCGCTGCTCCGTTTCGGGAAGAGCCGTTGGGCGAAGCACCTACCCAGAAAGGGAAGATGGTGTGATATCCTTCCGGCTGGGGCTCGAAGGGATCGGTGTCAAAGGTCGACATATCATAGTTTATGTCGAGCTCGTGCAGCCAGTGAAGTTTGTGCAGCATGAAGCCGGAGCGGAAGCCGGTGGCATTCCATTCCTTTAGGTAGCGATTAATCTGCGCTGCTTTCTTGTTAAAGGATTTGCGCGAATGGAACAGGCGCCCGTCATGCCGTAGATCGTGAACTCCCACTTCAAAGCCATTAGCTAAGAGCTCCTGCCGCAATTCTGCCGGTGTGTGGTAGTCACCTTCCGGGACGAAGTTAAAGCTGGCCTTAAAACCCAGCTCGCGTTCGAGCTGCATGAGCTGCGGGCAATTATCCAGCCCTTTCTGTCTTTCCACATCGTGAGTGAGAACAACGGCAAAACGCCGCCCGCCCGGCCAGCCACTCCAGCCCTCCGGCGGACGTTCAGAACCCGGGAAGATGGGCCACACATCCTTTGTGCGCTGGCGAATGCGCGCCGCCATTCTCTGCCGAATAACGCGGCGCAGCGCTACTGGAAGAACTGGCTTAAGGCCAAAGTAGATCTGGTTCCGCAGCATGACGAAACGGTCGGTCGAGCTGTTAGGCTTTAGATGTATCTCAGTTCTGGGAGTAGGGGAGAAGCGCGCCGCCGAAGGTGGAGATCGGCGGCGGAGAAGACCAGGGAGCTTAGGATTCTTGCGTCAACCACTTGGGTGCATGGGAATGCACCTTGTTCAAAATCACACCGACATCGGCACGGACGTCAGTGAGCTCGCGGTAGGCACGTTTGACGCGGTCGCGGCTATTCTTTTCCGCTTCAACCACGAGCAATACTTTGTCCATGAAACCAGCGAGACCAATGGATGGGCTGGTCTGGTTTACCGGCGGGAGATCGAAGATGACATAGTCGAAATCGCTTGCCTTAAGGTTGGGCATGAGGGCAAAGAATCTCTTCAAACCCACTCGCGCGGGGTGCGCACTGGCAGGCGCGATGGTGGCGACATAAAGATTGTCGGTCGGTGACTCAGTCGGAGCGCCGCTTTGAAGAGCTGAACTGAGGGGCAAAGCTGGCCGCCCGGCAAAGAAAGGATGAACTTCACCATCAGCGACATTCACATCGACGAGTAATACTTTGCCATCGCCAGTCTCGGAAAGCGCGGCGGCCAAACCGGCCGCAAGCGTGGAGCTGCCGGCGCCTTCGTTCAGGGAAGTCACTCCTACAAGCTTCGGTTTGTGGGTCACACCATGAAGCTCGAAGTGCAAGCTGAGACGGTCACGAATAGCACCGGCATAGGAGCGTATGAAGTGACCTGCTTCCCATGGCGGAATTTCCGGCTGGCCATTACCATTGGAGCTGTTGTTCTTGCCGCGAGTGAGTCGAAGGCGATTATTCGGGCGCGCGTCTGGAATTGAAAGGAGCACCGGCATGCGCAGTTGATCTTCCAACTCGACAGCGCGATTAACCGGCCGCTTCAGGAACATCTCGTTAAAGAGGGCAAAGCCAATGCCCAAGGCGAGACCGCCAGCGGCACAGGCGCCGGCTATCTTGTTCCGCGTCTTAGTCACACGAAACGGCGGAGAAGCTTTCTGCACTGCGCTAATGTTAGGCATCTTCGCAGGATCGAGAGCTTCATCGACACGAGCTTTCTCGAGACTATTCTGGAAGTATTTGTAATTGTTTTCCTGCATGTCTCGCGTGCGCTCAAGGCTCGCGATCTGCGGACCGGCATCTCCGAGCTGTTTCATCCGCTCCTGAGTGTCGGCCAGTTGGCGTTTTAGTTCCCCAGTCTTAGCCTCAAGGCCCGCCAGCTTTGCCCGCTCTGCCGCGATACTATCCGTGCCGCCCATACTGCTGAGAGCTGGAAACTTCTTTTCAAGATCGCGCTTCTGTTTGTCGAGGTCGATTGCCTGGGCCTGGTTCAGCTTCACCTGCGTGCTGTTAGAGGTGTATTTAGTCAGTAGCTTAAGCTGTTCTTCCTTCAACTCGGCGATTTGCTTGGTGATCGATTGATACTGCTCGACATCGGCGGGGCGAGGCTGCGCTGCGGGCGACGCGCTTGGTGCAGGCGTGGAACCGGCCTGAACTCCAGGTGTTGCGCCAGAAGCTAACGAGGCAGTGCCCGCTGGATTGGTAACAGCGGGTGATGCCGATGGTTCGGGGTGCGAAGTAGCGGAGACCATAGTGCCTTCCATTAACTTGAGCCGTGCGCGTTGCTCGGCGAGATCTCCTTCCACCCCTCGCAAAGTGTCGCTGATATGGCTTGCCTCACCGACCAGGCTGGCGGTGCTTTCCTTTAGATCAAGGACACCGGTCCTGGCCTTCAATGCTTTGAGAGCGTCTTCGGTCTGGGTAAGCCGCGCCCGCACCTGATCGGTTTGTTGCGTCACAAAATCAAATGCACCGGCGGAGCGATGGACTTCGAGGTGCTTGGTGAAATAGCGATTAATGAACTCATTGAGGACTGCCGCAGTTACCGAGGGTTTGTCGTTAGTATAGGAGACGAGAATGACATTACTTCCCTTGGTCGCAACGACATTGAGGCCGGAAGCGATGGCACCGGCTGCGGCGCCGACAGAAGGCGATTTGGCATCGGGCAGAACCCGCTTCGGGCCGAGCGCCTCCGCCGTTTGCACGGCCAGGTCCCAGCTTTGCAGGATCGCTACTTCAGCACGGATGACGGTGTCATTTGATTTGAGGGCGGAAGCGGCGTTAGCTCCGGTAGGATCAACTGGATCGACTGGACTACGATCCACGACATAGCGCACAAGCAAAGTGGCGTCTGATTCGTAGCTAGCCGGATATAATAAGTAAATAGCCGCGGCGGCGAGCAAGCCGAGCAAAGTGAGAACACCGATTGTTCGTTTCCACTTAAAGAGGACGAACACGATGTTATGAACGTTAAATGGGGAAGCTTCTGCTTCCATGCGATGTTCAGCCATAAGGTTTAATCTAGGTGCGGGTAGAGCAAAGCGCCGGCCAGGCGGTTAACAGGCGCGGGCAAGGCACGGAAGAAGCGAGTGTGCAAGGTGGACGGGCGCGTCTGCGCCGGGAGCCAATTATCGGCTGAAATACCAAATTTGCCATAGAAAAGTTGCTGCTCGCGCGCACCCCATGACAGCTTGAAACGGCGCAAGCCTTCGTTGCTCTTGTCGGTGCGACCGAAGTGCAACACCTCAGTCGAGGAGCGGGCGAGGTGATCGATCGCGCTTGCGATAGCGAGATTGTTGGGGCGGAATTCCTGTGAGCGATCGTCAGAAGCGCCAAACTTGTAAATGGCGTGGCGTCCAAAGCGGAAAAACATGGCCGCGGCCACTGCGCTTCCGCATTTCTCCGCGATAACGATGAATCCCAGACCAGGCTTGATGATGTGATCGTAAATGCTGGTGAAGAATGTGCGGGGCTGCGGCGGCACGCCATGTTTGCGGCGCGTGCGCGCGTGTAATCGATAGAATTGCGCCACCGCGGCGTCATCCGTGCGGATGGAGGCGGTAACGCCGCTGCGCTGCGCCTTGCGCAAGGCGCGCCGCACCGAACTGCTGAAGTTCGCTGAAACCTTTGCGGAATCATCTGCCATATCAAGCGTGTGGGCCCAGTAGGATTCAGATTTAGCCGCACCCTTAGGAACCATCGAATCGTCTCTGAATTCGAAGTAGCTCCAGCCTCGTTCGCGGCCGATCTGCCGCACCTTTTTAACTACGGAGGCAGCGGCGAAGTTATTCAGGAGCAACGGTGCACATTGGTCGCTGAAGGGGAGACAGATACCGCGTGTTCCTGTTAAGACACTGCGAACTTCCATCATGGGCACGAGCGCGAGAGCTTTGCCCTGGAGAGATAACTTAAAGTAGAATGCTTGATGCCCATAAGTATCGACAAGCACGCGCGCCCAAGCCGAGGTATGGAAGATAGTTGCGTCGGGATGTGAGCTAATCCACTTATCCCAACTTGAATCAGACAGTGGATCAACAGTGGTGGCATCGACGGGGAGACCGTCAGCATCTGCGCCACGCGACTGCTCCATGCGAGAAGGAGGCGGCAGGATGCCAAAGGTAGCTACAGCCGGAACTACTCCAGCAGATTCGTCGATGGGGCGGAGTGGTTTCAGACCATTACTCCAGCGCCCACCGCCTCGGTTACAGCTTCAATGACGTAGTCGATCTGATCGTTACTTAACTCCGGATACATGGGCAGCGAAACGAACTCGTCGGCGATCGTTTCAGAGACGGGGAAAGCGCCGCGGCCGTAGCCAAGGTGTGCGTAGGCTTTCTGGAGATGGACCGGGACCGGATAATGAACCCCGCAACCGATCCCTTTGCGCTCGAGGTGCTGCATCAGTTCGTCGCGTTGTTTTACCCGAATGGCGTAAACGTGATAGACATGGCGCGAATACTCAGTTTCTACCGGCTGGATCACTTCATCGTTGGCATTGAATCCTTCGCGGTAGCGGCGGGCGTGGGAACGCCGCAGCTCATTGCCGCGCTCGAGATGGCGCAGTTTGATTGCCAGAAAGGCTCCCTGCATCGCATCCATGCGACAATTCCAGCCGATCAGGTCATGATGATACTTCCGGGCCTGGCCGTGGTCGCGCAACGTGCGAATGGTATCTCGCAGCTGTGAATTGTTAGTTACGACGGCGCCAGCTTCACCGAGCGCGCCAAGGTTCTTGCCAGGATAAAAACTAAAGCAACCGACCTGGCCCATGGAACCGGCCGGATGGCTCTTATATTCAGCGCCATGGGCCTGGGCCGCGTCTTCGATCACGACCAGACGATGTTGTTTGGCAAATTTCAAAATCGCGTCCATCTCCGCCATTTGCCCAAACAGATGCACGGGCACGATTGCTTTGGTGCGCTTGCTGACGGCGCCGGCGAGGGCCGCAGGATCCATGGTATAAGTCTGCTCATCGACATCGACAAACACCGGAGTAGCTCCGGCGTAGGTAATCGCTTCGGCCGTAGCCATAAAAGTGCTTGGCACGGTGATAACTTCGTCGCCGGGCCCGATGCCGCAGGCGAGTAAGGCGAGCCAGACCGCCTCAGTTCCGCTGCCGAGACCGACGGCGTGTTCGCAATTACAGTAGGCAGCGAAGGCTTCTTCGAAGCTAACAACGGCAGGTCCACCGGCAAAGATGCCGCTATCGATGACTTGATTAATAGCCAGCTCGAATTCGTCGCGTAAAGGAGCGTGATGAGCTTTAAGATCGAGGAACGGTACTTTCATGAGTAGTTGCAGAGGTTCTTCTGAGGAGACGCGCGGGATTACCAGCGACGGTGGAGTGAGCGGGCACGTCGCGCACAACGACACTGCCAGCGCCGACGACGGCATGTTCGCCGATCGTCACGCCGCCCAGGATGGTTGCGCCGGAACCGATGGCAGCGCCATGTTTGACCAGCGTTGCCTGGCAAGCCCAATCCGCGTCCGTCTTGAGACTGCCGTTGCTGTTGATCGCGCGCGGGTAGCGATCGTTGATAAAGGTGACGCCGTGGCCGACAAATACGCCGTCCTCCAGCGTCACACCTTCACAAATGAAGCTATGGCTGGAAATCTTACAGCGCGCGCCGATGCGGGCGCCTTTCTGGACTTCCACGAACGAGCCGATCTTCGTCTCGTCGCCAACCTCGCAGCCGTAAAGGTTGACGAAGCCGAAGATGCGAACATCGCGCCCCAGCTTGACATCGGGCGCGATGAGTTGGTGGTCCAGGCGAAGAGCACTCATACGGCCAGCTGGTCGGGCTGCGCTTCCTCTCGGGCGGAGCCGGCCGGCCGTGGCGGTGTCTCTTCTCGTCGGCGCAGGAAATTAACCGGCGCGCCGTTCGCTTTGAGCGAGGCGGAGGCTGCTTCCAGGATAGTTACCAGCTCGAGGCCGGAGCGTCCGCTGGTCAGTGGCTCCATTCCATTCTCGATGCAATCGACGAAGTGCTGGCATTCTACCTTGAGCGGTTCTTCCTGCTGAATATGCGGAATGTAACTATCCCCATAGTGGTAAGAGTAGTGGAACTCCGCAAAGGTATCGTAGTGTGGCGGGCGATCGACCCGCACATCATAGATGCGGATCTTCTCGAGCGGCTGGAGATCGTCGTAAACGATCATGCGACGCGTGCCCACGATGGTCATCTCCCGCACCTTGCGCGGTTCGAGCCAGCTACTTTGAATAGTAGCGAACTTCTTGTTGCGGAAGCAGAGCGAAAGATTAGTCACGTCTTCAACACCGGCGGTGACATGGGCGTTACCCTGGCAATTAACCGTCAGCGGCAGCTCATCCAGGATGTGAAGGATGATGGAGATGTCGTGCGGCGCGAGATCCCAGACCACGTTAATGTCCTTTTGAAAGAGTCCAAGGTTAAGCCGGCGCGAGTTGATGTAACGAATGTCGCCGATGTCGCCGGCGTTGATGATGTCGCAGATTTTCCGGACACAAGATGAATAGAGAAAAGTATGGCCGCTCATGAGCACCACTCGTTTCTGCTCCGCAATACTGATCAGCTCTTCGCATTCGGACGAGGAAGCAGCGAGGGGCTTTTCCACGAGGGTGTGTTTGCCGGCGCATAACGCGGCTTTGGCCAGATTGAAATGGTAGGCGACGGGCGTGGCGATGGCGACGGCATCAATGCTCGAATCATTGATGAGCTTGAGCGCGTCGGTATGCGCCTCGATGTCCGAGTAGAGCGTCCGAAGATGACGCAGCCGGTTCTCGTTCTTGTCGCAAATCGCCTTGAGGCGGCAAGTCGTTAGCGTCTTGAAATTGCGGACGAGGTTCGGTCCCCAGTAACCGCAACCGATTACTCCGACGTTAATGGGTGATGGCATGAATCAGCCGTGGACGTTTGTAACGGGCGGTGCCGAACCGGCGTCCGAGTGTGGCAGCGTCTGCCACATATCCAGCAACTGGCTGGCAAGAGCGGGGAAAGTGCGGGCTATAATCTTCAGGTCCATTCGCAGCGAAATATTCTCGGAATAGAAAACATCCATCTCCACCATCTGACGAAAGGTGGTGCGGTTCTTCCCATTGACCTGCCAGAACCCGGTGAGACCGGGAACAGCATTGACGCGTTCGCGGTCGCGCGGCGTGTAGAGATCGAACTCCCGCGCCGTGCATGGGCGCGGCCCGACGACGCTCATCTCTCCGCGAACGACGTTGAAAATCTGCGGTAGCTCGTCGAGGCCTGTGGCGCGCAGGAGTTTGCCACCAAGGATGAGCCGGGGATCACCTTTCGCGTCTAGCTTGATCATCGGCGTGTCGGAGACCATGAGCTGTTCCAGATACGTCTCATGCGAGCGCGTTTCGGCGTTCACTTTCATAGTACGGAACTTCACGATCATGAAACGGCGGCCTTTGAGCCCGACACGCGGCTGCCGGTAGAAAACAGGTCCTGGCGACGTGATCGCGACCCACAGAGCGATAAGGATCATCAGCGGCAGCCATAAGGGCAGCGTGAGCGCAATGATGGCGAGATCGAGCGCGCGCTTCCAGGCAGGAAGAGCCTTGGCTAAAGCTTCGGGCGAGCAGGGATACTCTTGGTCGATTCCGGTGGCCATGACGCGGCGCAGCAATTGAGTCAGCTCGCCGTCCTTCTTGCGGCTGCGTGGAGCTGCGGCGCGACGCCCGTCACCCTGGTAAGATGTGTGGGGGGAGCCATTGGATGGTACGGGATTTCGGGGCAAGCTGCCGCCACTGGTTGAAGGCCTCATCGGCTAAAACCCCTCTGCACTACCCCCGACTGCTTCTGCACTAACAACACTACAAACAACTTTCTTACGCGGACGCTCTATAATTTCCACGCTTACTAGAGCTACAACTTTGCTGCCTTTTCGTCAATCCTATTTGCGCTAAGCCTCCCATCTTTTTCGCTGTTCCCAGGCCTGCGCTCCCCAGCACTCCTTCTTAAACTGTCTAAACTCCCACTCGTTGCACGCAGCGAAAGTTTCTCCGCGTTCCGCCAATTCCTCACAGCATTTCATGCGCCGCGAGTTTGTGCCGCTGCGAACCAATCTCTGCCCACGCCTTTGCGCACGAGGCGCTCACCGAAGGGATAGCCGCCGCGCAAAAAATACCATCCCAGCGCCCAATATGTGCTGAGTGCGCGCTCCAAAATCCACAGCGGCGCAAAAGCGCAGACATGCCATGGAAAATACTTGCGCGCTTCTCCCTTCGCCCATCCTTTCGCCGCCAGCGTCAGCGAGCCCGCGCACAACGCCGCCGCGAACAAGACGAACCCGCGCAACCCCGCCCTCACGCTCGCCGCGAAGCCGAGCGGCAACATGCTGGCGAACAAAATTGTTTTTGCGCGCAGAGGGAAATCTTCATACGGATNNCCTTCATACGCCTGACGCGCTCGTTGCTCCAGCCATTTCCGGAACGCCGGCGCATTTTTCCGCACGAAGAAATCATTCGCATACTCGATGCTCAGTCCCCGCGCCGCGAAGTGGCGAATCATCTCCTCGTTATCGAAAAGCACATCGCCATCGTATTCACCCGCGAGCAGCATCGCCTCGCGCCGAAAAGCGCACGTGCCGGGATAATCCGCCGCGCGCAGCACCGCGCGATTAATTAACATCCGGCTTGCCTCCATTACCGCCCACCAGGGCAGAGGCGCGAGAAAATTCTGCGGCCGCACCACATCGCGCCGCTCGAGTCGCCCGCAAATCTCGGCGATCTGGCGCGGATC
>QHBL01000014.1 GCA_003244125.1 Chthoniobacterales bacterium | reverse complement strand
GGCCGACCATGATCCAGATCTCGTTAGCTGAGTTGGAAAATAAATTCGGCCGGAAAGTCTGAATGGAACCGCCGCGAAAGGTGGATGTGCTGGGCGTGCGCATCAGCGTCATCGACCAGGCGCGCGCGCGCGAAATCCTCTTCGATGCGGTGCGCCACGGACGGCGCGGCTACGTTGCCGTCACCGGCGTCCACGGCGTGATGGAAGCGCAGGAAGACGAGCAATTCCGCGCGATCTTAAATAACGCGCTCCTCACCACGCCCGATGGCATGCCGATGGTCTGGATGGGCAAGTTACAAGGCGAAAACAGCATCGCTCGCGTTTACGGCCCCGATCTCATGCTCAACCTGTGCCAACAATCCCGCGCGGAAAATTTCTCCCACTTCTTCTACGGCGGCGCACCGGGTGTAGCCGATGAGCTGGCGGGTAAACTGCGGGAGCGTTTCCCCGGATTGAAGATCGCCGGCACATTCCCCCCACCTTTTCGCCCGTTGAAGCAAGACGAACTCGCTAATCTCCAACAACGCGTCCGCGCAGTGCGCCCGGATTTCTTTTGGGTCGGCCTGAGCACGCCGAAGCAGGAGCGCTTCATGGCTGCGCACATGGAGCTGTTGCCAGAAGTGAAAATCATGGTCGGCGTCGGCGCGGCGTTCGACCTGCTCACCGGTCGCGTCCGTCAGGCGCCCCACTGGATGCAACGCAGTGGCCTCGAATGGCTGTACCGCTCGACCCAGGAACCCCGCCGCCTGACCCGCCGGTACCTGATCAATAACCCGCGTTTCGCGCTCCGCGCCACGGCGCAGCTGGCGAAACAGCTTTTACAGTCCCGCTCGGTGTTTTAGAATACGCAGCGTGTCGGCAGACGAACTTACCCAGTGCTAGTGCAAACATCACCTGCTCCCCAGTTCGCCCAAGTAGATGCAGTTCCGCGCGAGTCTCAGCGTGGCAACAACTCGTTGCTTACCCTGCTGCTCCTCTCAATCGGCGCAACCTTCATCGCCTTCTTCGGACTGCTCAAGCTTTACGCCGGCCGCTCCATCATGACGTGGGCCTGGGAACATTGGCTGCCCAACCTCAACCAGGATCACGGCAAACTAGTCATACCTGTCGCGCTCTTACTCTGCTGGTATCACCGCAAACAACTGCGCGTTGCCTCTAAATACGGCTCCAACTGGGGCCTCCTTTTTCTGGCTGGCGGTTTTCTCCTCCTTCTCCTCGGCATCCGAGCGCTTCAACCGCGGATCATGTTGTTGTCGATCCCGCCGCTGATTTTCGGCGTCGTCCTGTTTATCTGGGGAAAACAGGTTGCGCGCATCCTCCTGTTCCCGATCGCGTTCCTCGTCTTCATGATACCAGTCGGCGCGCTCCAACAGACGAGCTTCAGATTACAGTTTCTAATTACAAGCGCAGTCCAAGGCTTAAGTGCACTTATCGGTATCAAGACATATGCCGTAGGCACAACCTTGCGCGCTGTGAACGGCAGCTGGGGCTTTGATATCGCTGAAGGTTGCAGCGGCATCCACTCCCTCGTCGCCATCATCATGTTGACCGCGATCTACGCTCACATCTTCGAGAAGCAGCTTTGGAAAAAAGCAGTCCTCCTCTTGCTCTCGATTGTCTTTGCCATCATCGCCAACGTCGGCCGTATCTTCACCATCATCATCATCGCGCGTCTCGGCCATCCGCAATTGGCCGGCGGCATCTACCACGACTACTCCGGCTTTATCTCGTTCCCCGTGGCGCTCGGCGCGATGTTGCTCTGCCACAAGCTGCTCAACCGCGGTCGAGCCACGCGCGCCGCCCCGCTTCAGCCTCAAGCTGCTGCCGTATGACCGTCGCGCGACTCGCTTTACTTCAGCTACTGTTGGTCGCCGGCTTCGGCTCAGCTTACCTCGTGCCGACCCATGGCGAGAGCCAGCCCGCTGGCGTTAACATGAACCTGCCCGAATCGATAGGCGAATGGACCGGCGAGCCGCAGGCGATCGGCGACCGCGAACGGGAAGAGCTCGCGGCCGATACCACGTTTGCCCGCAAACTCTACTCCAACGCGTTCGGGGACCACATACTCGTCTCGATCGTTCTCGCCGGAGAAGACCCGGACAACAGCCTGCACCGTCCCGAGCGATGTCTTCCCGCGCAAGGCTGGACCGTGCTCGATTCCAGCACGCGCGTAATCAAAGCGCCGCAGCTACCCGGCGGTGAGCTGAAGGTAACGAGGCTGCACAGCGAGCGCAAGGTTCAGGATGAGAAGGGAGCTCTTCACACCATCTACAACGTGAATGACTACTGGTTCGTTGGTTATCGGGAGCTCACGCCCTCGCCGATCCAACGTGCGCTGATCGACATCCGCGATCGGGTCGCCAGCGGCGTCAATCAACGCTGGGCCTATGTCACAGTCGCTTCGGTTATCACCGAAGGGCTTACCAGGTTTGGGCGTTCAGAAAAGGGGACTGACGAAATGCTTCAGTCGTTTGTTTCTCAGATTTTCCCACGAATCGTTAACCCCGTGCTGATACACGCTCCTTCGTCTAAGTAGCACAACATCTGTTAACCCGACGCCAAAGGCGCTCGGAAGCAGGTTATAACGATTGCTGAGATGACGCACCGCCAGCCGACACTCGTGCAGACGCGAATTCGCCGACTTGGCCCGGGGCTGGCTGCGATCCATGAATTCGAGGCAGCGATTCGCGAAGGCACATCCTGGCGAATCGTGACCGGACCGCCCGGCGGGTCTTCGGTGATCCTAAAGCTGATCGCGCGAATAGTGCGTCTTTGCAGCAGACCTTTGGAACTCCTTCTTCGTTGCTTTCCGACGCGCAATGTCAGCTACTTGTCCATCGGTTACATCGCTCCTCACTATCTCATGTAC
>QHBL01000026.1 GCA_003244125.1 Chthoniobacterales bacterium | reverse complement strand
CGCGCTGGAGACAGGAATCGCGTTCCTCATCGGTAACTTCCTCAATGAAGTAGCCCACTTCCTTGGCCGCCCGCAGGCGCAATGGTTGCCGGGCGCCATATGGACGCTGGTGATTCTGATCACGATCTACGTCGTGAAAGAATCGCTCATTTTCGTGCGGCGCTCGGTCATGAGTCGCACCACCAGTCGCATTCAGGCGCAGATGACAGCGCGGCTCGTCGGGCACCTGCTCAAGGTCAACCTCCAGGCACTCGCGCGAGAGCGTTCCGGCGCCTTGCACGGCCGCATCTCCCGCAGCGTGGAAGGATTTATCAAATTTCTCCGTGTCGGCGTCGCTGATTTTATTCCCGCTATTCTCACCGCGCTTTTTGCTTTGGGCGGGGCGCTATACAAGGAATGGCGAGTCGGTCTGGTGATGATACTGGTCATTCCCATCTCTACCTTGATCACGGTCTGGCAGGTCGTGTCGCAGAAAGTAATTCGCGACCAACTACAGGAAGCGGAGGAAGACCTTGACGCCACCGTAGTCGAACAACTTGGTGGGCTGGAATACATCCGGGCCGCTAATACCTACAACATAGAAGCGAGTCGTGTGCGGACCTCAGCACAGTCTCGGGGGGAACGCACGTCGAAGCATGGCATCGCCATGGCGCGCTTTGATTGGTTGAAAGCCGTTAACGAAGCGGTCTTTCAGGTTATCCTTATCGGTTACGCCATTCTACTGGCAGCGCGTGGCTACATCGAGTTCGGCGCCGTCATTACTTTTCACGCTCTCTTTCTCAACGTCATGCGCCCGTTGAAGGACGTTCATCGAATACTCGACGAGACTTACGACAGTAGTAACGAGGTCACGATTCTCCTGCACATGCTGAGTGAGCCTTTGGACCAATCCTATGGAGTAGTTACTCTGCGTCCTCCCCGGCTCGATGGTTCTATTCCTCTTCTCGAGTGCCAGGAACTGGTTGCTCATTACACTACTCCGCAAGGTGAACAACGTCGCGTTCTTGATGGAATAACTCTGGCTATTCGTCAGGGCCAGGCCATCGGCATCGCTGGCCGCTCCGGCTCTGGCAAGTCAACCTGGCTGCGATGCGTCTTACGTTTGATTCATCCCAGCTCCGGCGAAGTGCTCGTCGGCGGCGTTCCCATCGGCGTCTTATCTCGTGAAGACATCGGCAAAAGCATCGGCTACGTCAGCCAGGTCCCCTTCGTCTTTTCGGGCACGGTGGCCGAGAACATCGCATACGGCTGTGGCTCAGTCACACGCGAGCAAATCGCTGGAGCTGCACGGCAGGCGCACATCGAGGAAGACATCTCCCAGATGCCGCAGGGTTACGATACGGTCCTAACCGAACGCGGAGGCAATCTCTCCGGTGGACAACGCCAGCGCATCGCACTCGCGCGCATGTTTTTGAAAAATCCGCCCGTGCTTATCCTGGATGAAGGAACCTCTGCTCTCGACAACATTAGTGAACGCCGCGTTCGCGCCGCCATTGATAACGCGCGGCAGAGCCACACCGTCATTATGGTCGCGCATCGGCTGAGCACATTGAACCAGACTGATTTGATCTTTGTTTTCGATCAGGGACGCGTTGTCGAACAAGGTGCCTTCAACGAGCTGGTGAAAGCAAACGGGGTCTTTGCTGAACTGGTTCGCAGCGCTGAAGCAGGATGAACCCGTCGGTATAACAACTGCGTTATCCGGCGCTCTAATCAATTAGACCATGACACAGAAGAAAATGATCGCTCTTTCCGGAATGCTCGCGGCCGTGGTCGTCACCGCTTCCGCAGCGAGGGTGGAATGGAAGGAGTACGCGAATGCCCGCTTTGGATTTGTTCTAAGCTATCCCGCGAGTTTGATCGCCGGTCGGGAAGCGATGAATGGCGACGGATGTGAGTTCCATAGTCCGGATGGCGAATTTAGCCTTGCCGCGTTTGGCCACTTCTTCGTCCCAGGCAGCGGGGATTCGTTTGAGAAGCGGTGGCAGGAGGAACTCGATGACGCCGACGCAACTATTACCTACAAAAGGAAAACCTCGAATTGGTATGTCGTCTCCGGTGTAACCAAGTCTGGAACGGAATACTACCACAAACTTTACCGGAAGAGAGCGAGCTGGGCGAGTTTCCATATCACCTATCCGCATGCCGAAGCTAAAAAATACGATAGCTGGGTCGCGCAGATAGAGAAGAAGTTTGTTCCTTTCCGTGAAGGCGACTTTGATCGCATTGATTAGTCGCGGCTTGTCGGGAGCACGATGTCGATAACTTCCGAAGCGCGTACTTATCACATTAGCCCGTGGCGGCGATGGGTGATATGGTTCGTTTTCGGACCCATTATCCTTGGCTTGCTCGCTCTTGGCGTAACGAGTGGCTGGGCCCAAGGTCAGGCATTTCTCTTTACCGCTGCTTGTGCTTTTGTCATCGCGCTTCCCTTTCATTTCCTCATTGACAGGGCGCGGCTGGAAGTTTCGCCGGAAGGTGTGCGCCTGAGACAAACTGGCTACCAGCTGGAAGCGCTTTGGGACAACGTCGCTGAACTTCGTCTCGATCGGGCGCGCGAGGGATTTGTAACAAATGCACCGATCCCTGGCAAAGGCGCCACGCGTCTGGCCGCATTCCGCGGAGTCGGAATAGCCGGCGCTCCGATGTTTAGCTCGCAGCAACAGGCATTGCTGGCGGAGCAAAGATTTATTCCAATTGAAGCGTTCGCCTGGCATTT
>QHBL01000070.1 GCA_003244125.1 Chthoniobacterales bacterium | reverse complement strand
GCGATGCGCTACTCGCTTTTCGCCGGCGGCAAACGTTTGCGGCCCATTCTCACACTTGCCGCGGCCGAAGCTTGCGGCGGCAAATCGAGCGCGGCGCTCCCGCTCGCCTGTGCCATGGAATGCATCCACACCTACTCGCTTTGCCGCCGGCGAAAAGCGAGTAGCGCATCGCTCGATGAATAGTGGGAGGCGCCACGGTTCCTTTCGGGAGAAAGCGATCGAGCGCGCGATCGATCAATTTTTGCCGCGCCGCCAGATACCTCTTCAGATTCATCGCGCAGAGATTAGAGCAAGCGGCGCATCTGGTTCAACGCGGGTACGATGGGGCAATCGTCAGCCAGAAGGAGTCGCGCGGCCGCGCGGGATCAGTCCGGCGCGGGCGCTGAGACGGATCGTTACTGACGAGACGCCGCTCCGCGACCGGCACCGGACGGGTGCAGGTCAACAGCGGCAGCTTCGGTGGGAGCGGCACCATTGCCGGACCGGTGACGATGGGAACGGCTACCGGCGGCGGCGCCGTCTTGATCCCGGTGAGCGATGCGGTGACGGCGAGCACTTTGACGATACAGCGCGTGCTGACCTTTGACGCCTTTTCTGAATACGAATTGGTGTTGGATGGACAGGGCGCGCTATCCGAGGGGTGAGCGCCGCGGGCGTGACTCTCGACAACAACGTCACGTTTCACATTGTCGATGATAGCACCGGGAAGCTGGCAAAAGGCCGCGTGTTCAAGGTGATCAACAACACTTCAGCGAACGCGATCTCCGGCAGGTTCGATAACCTGCTCGATGGCGCCGTTTATAACACCGGCTCAATGCCCTCAAAGCCAACTATCAAGGTGGCGATGGCAACGACCTGACGCTCACGGTGCAGTAGCGAAGGGTAGAGGCGTTTGGGCCAAACGCCGATTTGTGCTCCCATTCGCCGGCTGAGACCAGCGCCTCAAGGGGCTGTCTCCACACTGCGCAAGGAAATCCTCTAAGTTTTCGCCGGCTCGCGCGTTAAGCTTGGTAACGGAGTTATGCGTGAAGGCGACTCGGAGCGAATGCAGACAGTGCTGCGGCGGTTTGAAATTCCACTGCTGCAATTTGCCGCGCGCATCACGGGTGATCGTGAGCGGGCGCGTGACGTGGTGCAGGAGACGTTTGTGAAGTTCCAAAACAATGGTGCGTTTTCGAGCGGACGCGAGCCGGCGACGTGGCTCTTCACCGTTTGCCGCAACGGTGCCCTGAATGTTTGCCGAAAGGAGAAACGTATGACGTTCCTGGATGAGCAAACAATAAAGCAGCGCGAGGACGAGCAGCCGATGCCATTTGCACAGATCGAGCAAGAGGAAGCTGCGGGATTTTTGCTCAAGATCGTGGCCACGCTGCCGCCGCGGCAGCAGGAAGTGCTGCAGTTAAAATTTCAGAACGATCTGAGTTATCAGCAGATCGCGGAGATCACGAAGACGACGGCGAACAACGTCGGCGTGCTGATTCACACCGCGCTTAGAACGCTGCGACGGAAGTACGCGGGTGCAGCGAAGGAGTTCCTTCCATTTCAACCAAAGACGACCTAACGAGATATGAACCTGGATGATCCGAAATTGACGGCTTACGCGCTGGATGAGCTGGATGAAAGCGAGCGCGCGGAAGTGGCGGGTGAGATTGCGGACTCACTTGGAGCGCAGGAAGCGGTGAGGGAGACGGCGGCGCTGGCGAGATTGTTGCGGGCGGAGTATGCGGCGGAGTTGAAGAAGGAAAATGGGGACGGGACTCGGCACGACGAGCAAGCTGTGCCCGTCCCTCCAGGCCACGAGGCGCTTTCGGCCAACCTGAGCGACATTCGCGATGATCCGTGGTTCTGGTCGATCGCGCGGCCGCTGGCGATCGCGGCAGTGCTGGCGGTGTTCGCGGTGATCGGCCTGCTCGTCTTCGGGAGCTATCAGCTGCAGCAGAAGCGAGTGTCCTCGAGAGAAAGACTTAATCTTCCGCCAGCAACGGAGCGCACGATTGTCACTGGCTCGAATGTCTCGACCGCGGCAGAGGAGCAGCCAGGCGCTATCGAAGGGGAGGTCGCGCAGAGCTCGCCGACGTCAACGCCGATGATGCTGACGGAGGTGCTACCGGCAAAGGTTATGCCTGCGGAATCTCGCGACACGTACGCGGCCGGAGGACTTGCGAAGACGCGACAACTTCCGAAGGCAGACGCCAAGTCCAAAGCTGCGCCGGGTGCGGCAGCGCCGACAACGGTGAACTCAATTGCTGCGAACAAAACCGAGCAGTTTGAAGCCGCGAAAGGAATGTATCGGCAGGACTTCAACACCGCCGATTACGGGCACTTCGTCGAGAGCGCATTCCTGACTGCGGCGGCGGATCCGCTCTCGACCTTCTCCATCGATGTGGACACGGCTTCCTACGCCATCGTGCGGCGTTTTCTGAACGAAGGGAAACTGCCGCCGGTGGATGCGGTGCGGATTGAGGAGATGATTAACTATTTTCCTTATGATTATCCGCAGCCGAAAGCGGACGAGCCATTCTCGATCAATCTCGAGACGGCAAGTTGCCCATGGAACAACTCGCATCGGCTGGTGCGCGTCGGGTTAAAAGGACGGGAGATCGCGCAGAAGGAGCGCGGCGCGAGCAATCTCGTCTTTCTGCTCGATGTTTCGGGTTCGATGACGCCGGCGAATCGTTTGCCGCTGGTGAAACAGGCGATGCGTTTGTTGGTGGAGAAGCTGACGGAGAATGACCGCGTGGCGATTGTGGTTTACGCAGGCGCATCGGGCCTGGCGCTGCCGTCAACGAGCGGAGCTAACAAGGAACAGATTTTGTCGGGGATCGAGAACTTGCAGCCGGGCGGCTCGACCAACGGTGCCGAAGGAATCGAGCTGGCTTACAAGACGGCGGCTGACAATTTCATCAAAGGTGGAGTGAATCGCGTGATCCTGGCGACCGACGGTGATTTCAACATCGGCGTGACGAGCCAGGGTG
>QHBL01000032.1 GCA_003244125.1 Chthoniobacterales bacterium | reverse complement strand
GCGTCGGAGTGGCCGTGGGTGTTGGCGTCGGCAGCGGTGGGACGGTATTTTCCCAATGGTGCAACGGCACGCTCGCGCCGCCGATCTCTTTCACGAGCGTCTCGCAACGCGCCTGCAATTTTTCCAAATCCGGCGGCCCGAAGAAGGGATCAGCGGTTCCATTGAAGACGATGTAGGTGGCCTTCAGCTCACTGAGGGGACGGTTGTTCGGATTCGCCAGGGCATTGATTTCTTTGGCGATGCGCAGGGACGCTTCGCCCACCTTGTCGTTCGGCCCGACATCGCCCACGATGGCAGGATAAATGTTGCGGCCGGCGATCACGATCGCGTAATCCCCTACGCGCACCGCATCTTTCCCTTTGGTGAAACTCCCAGGGGCGACGATGAACGGATCATAGGTGCCAATGAGATATGAGTATTTCTTCATCGCGCTGATCTCGTCGCGCAGCTCGGCGGCCGCGCTTTTCAGCTCGCGTTTACGCTCGCTCGATGCGCTCTTCTGCTCGGTTTCCACACGGCGAAGTTTCTCTTCAATTCCCGGCAGATAAGGGTTGGGCAGGCTCGATCTTTTAGCCCAACGAAAACTGGTGAACGGTTTGAAGGTCGCCGATGCGCCGGTGCCCGCCGGGACGCGGTCGCCATCGGACCCATCGGCATCGACATCCATGTCCGCCTGGAAAAGCAGCGCGCGCCGCTTCGTCTCCGGATGCCGCAGCGAGAGCACCGTCTGGCAATCGTAAAAGTTGTGGCGCGAGAGCAATGCATCCAGCCGGCTCATGTTCTCGCGCAATTCGCGCACCTTCGTCTCGTAAAGTTGGGCGAAATACGGTGAGACATTTTCCGGTGTAATCAGCGCGCTCAACCCGGGCAGAACGATGGGAAGCTCCGGACTGACTTTGGCCAGCTCTGACATCGAGCGATTCGGTTGCGGCACCCGCGCCCGCAGTTTGAAATCCAGGAGGTAACTGAGCGGATCGATGCGTTCAGCGGAAGCCGCGCCACCCGGCGTGGTCTCGAGCTCGCTTCGCACGGTCACGCCATTGAAGAGCCGCGGCAGATCGATTCTTCCATTGATGACCGGCCCACGGGTGGCGGTGGGTTTAGCCGCAGGCAGCGGCAACGGGAGGATTGGTTCCGGTTGCTCGCCCCGTGTCATCTGCCAGTGCCAACGTTCGAGGGAAATCCAGCGCAGTGTGATGCCGGCAAAAAGTGCCAGGAAAAGCAACAGCACGATGAGCCGCAGCGTGCCCAGGCGCAGCTTACTCACGAGTCGTTAGCCCCGCAGCCAGGCGGCGAGCGCGACAATCATGCCAATCGCGCTCAATACCGTCATTCCGCCTGCCGGCATCACTTTGCCGGTGCTGATGAATTTCGGCCCGAACTGGATCACGAGGAGAAGTGAAACGATAAGGCCGAGGGCGAGGCCGGCCACCCGATGGTCCGGCAAGAGAAAAGCAGCGAGCAAAAGCAACAGGCCCGAAATTGAGCCGGCGATGATTGAGGCAACGCTGCCCGCCTTCACGTAACCGACAATCCCGCCGGCGATGGTGAGCACACCGAAAACGGCGAAGTAGATTCGCGTCGCAGAAAGCATTTCCAAGCGCGACTCGTAACGCAACAGCCCATTGGTGTCCAGCCCAGCGCGTTTGCGCTTGCCATCCGCAGGAGAGGCAGGCAATTTCCGCTTCAATGATGAGACTTCGAGAGCTCGTCGCTGCCGGGCTGATCGTAGCTCTGCTCGCCGCCCTTACACTGGCGAGCTCGCCCCGTCTGCACGAGCAATTGCATCCGGGCACCGCTCAGCACGAATGCGCCGCGGTCCTGTTCGCCTCGGGCAACTGCGAACAAAGCGCTTCGCCCACCTCAGCGCCGGAGATTGCCGACGCGCCCGTCTTGGCGGCGCCACTGATGCCCACCGTTTCGGTTGTCGCGGTCGGCCTCCGTTCTTCCATCCTGGAACACGCTCCCCCGCGCGCACTCTGACGCTTCGCGCGTTTCGCGACGGCGCTGCGCATTCCGGACAGGGTCGCGCAGGGGAAACTCACGCGGGCTCCATGCTCGCTGCTGCATCGGCGGCGTTTGCCGATCTCGGTATTCAGGATGAAGAAAACATTAATAATTTTGATCGCGCTGGCACGGCCTGCCCAGATTTCGGCGCAACCGCCCGCGCCGAGCGCGTCCGAGGTGGCGGAATTGCGCGAACAAGTGCGGGCGCTCACTGAAACGGTGAAGGCGCTTGAGCAAAAAGTGAACGATCAGCAGTCATTGCTGGACAAGGCCAACATCGGCCAGACGCCGATGAGCGAGGAAGTCGAGCCTGCTCCGTTACCGGGCGCGTCACCGGCATTCCCGACCACCGATGAAGCGGTGGTGGCAAATGCGCCGGCTCCAGGCGCGGAGACCCAAGCCACCGCAGCTCCGTTTCCTACCACGGATGAATCAGCCGTCGCCTCATCAACCAACGCCAGTGCAGTTTCTTCGGCCGCGCCCATGAGCGGCCCCAGCTCTTTCACTCAGCCCATCTCCATCGGCGGCGGCAGGAATTACATGAACATTTCCTTCGATGGAATGTTCGCGCTCGCGTACTCCAGCGCGCGCGACCTCGACCGCATCGAAGTCGGCGATCACGATCCGCAGCAGCGCGGGTTCAACGCCCGCAATCTCGAGATCGCGCTGGATGGCGCAGTCGATCCTTACTTCGAAGGCTTCGCCAACATCGTGCTCAAGCTGGACAACAACAACGAGACGGAGATCGAAGCCGAAGAAGCTTATTTGCAAACCACCAGCCTTCCCTTCGGCCTGCAACTGCGCGGCGGACAATTCTTCGCCCCTTTCGGCCGCATCAATCCCACCCATCCGCACACCTGGGATTTCGCCGACGCGCCACTGGTGCACGGCCTGTTTCTGGGGCCGGATGGATTGCGCGGAGTCGGCGCGCAGATTTCCTGGACGCTGCCGCTGCCGTGGTATTCGCAGGCGCTGCTCGCGGCGCAGAACGGACGCGGCGGCACCGCATTCTCTTTCCGCAATCCCGGCGACAATGGGGTTTTCTTCGGCCGCGCTACGACCGACCGCGAAGCACGTGGCCTCGGCGATTTCCTCTGGGCGCCGCGCCTGGAGAACTCTTTGAATCTCAGCGACACCCAGACCGTGCTCGCGGGCGTAAGCGGCGCATTCGGCGCCAATGACACCGGCGCGAACTCGCGCACGCAGATTTACGGCGGCGATCTTCTCTACAAATGGAAGAGTGCCCGCGCCGAAGGCGGTTTTCCTTTTGTGAAATGGCAGACGGAAGCGATGTATCGCCGCTTCCAGGCCGGCCGCGGAATCGATGAAGCGTTTCCAGTGGCGGAAACTTTTCACGATTGGGGTATCTATTCGCAACTGCTCTGGGGATTCCGCAAAGGCTGGGTCGCCGGTCTGCGCGGCGATCACGTGGCCATGAGCGATTCGCGTTTTACCGATGATCCTGACCGGCAGCCGCGCTCACGCGTGAGCGCCGATCTCACTTACTACCCGACCGAGTTCTCCAAGCTACGCCTGCAATACAATCATGACTTTCTCGAATCGAATTTCTTCCTCTCCGCGCGGGAAGCCGATTCCGTTTTCCTCCAGTTTGAATTCATCCTGGGCGCGCATGGCGCGCATAAATTCTGATGAACGCTCATCCTGAGCGCAACCAAGCAAACTCGCTCCCAGCCGAGCGACTGATTTTAACATGAAAAACCTCCTGCTCACATTTTCCATCCTGGTCGCAGCTCTTTCGGCGGAGGCGAAGCTTAATGTCGTGGCCACGCTGCCCGACCTCGGTTCCCTCGCGCGAGAGATCGGCGGCGACAATGTCGCCGTCACCGTGCTGGCGAAGCCAACGGAAGACCCGCACTTCGTTGATGCGCGGCCGAGTTTCGTTGTGGCTCTGCGCAACGCCGATGTGCTCATCGACGGCGGCGCCGAACTCGAGCTCGGCTGGCTGCCGCCGCTTTTGCAGAATGCGCGCAACGCCAAACTCGACGTGGGCAAGCCCGGCCGGGTGCAGGCGTCACAAGGCATTCGCCTGATGAACGTGCCGGCAAATGTGACGCGGGCCGCCGGCGACGTGCATGCGCTCGGGAATCCGCATTTCGCCGTCGATCCCATCATCGCCAAAGCGATCGCCCAACACATCGCGCAATCCTTCTCCGCAGTCGACGCTCCCAACGCGGCCAGCTACGACGCCAATTACAAAAAATTCGAAGCCGCCATCAACGCAAAGTTACAGGAATGGGGCGCCGCCATGCTTCCCTTCAAAGGACAACACGTCGTCGCCTATCACGATTCCTGGCCTTACTTCGCGCACCGCTTCGGCCTGGCGATCGATATCTTTCTCGAACCGAAACCCGGTATTCCCCCGTCGCCGTCGCACCTGGCCGAAGTTATCGCCCAGATGAAGGCGCAGAAAATCAAAGCCATCATCGTCGAGCCGTATCACGACAGGAAAATTGCCGAACGCGTCGCCTCCGCCACCGGCGCGAAGGTAGTCGATTTCGCCCAATATCCCGGCGCGCTGCCAGGGACGGGGACCTACGTGAAGTTGATCGACAAGCTCATCAGCAACCTTGCCGCGGCCCTGCACTGAATATGAAATCCCGAGCGAAGTCGAGGGACCCCGCGATTTTACCTTCCGCCACGCCATCCCTCGACTGTCGCTCGGGATGACGTGCTGATTCATGTTCGACGTGATGTTCTGGCCCATCGTGGCCTGCATTCTTCTCCCCTGGCTCCTCGTCTATCTCGGCCTGCACGTGGTCCAGCGCGGCATCATTTTCGTGGACATCGCGATGGCGCAAATGGCCTCGCTTGGTATTTGCGTCGCGCTCCTCTTCCGAATTGACCTGCACAGCTGGACGACGTTCGGCATCGCGCTCGGCTTTACGCTCGCCGGCGCCGCGATCTTTTCCGCAACAGGAAAACGGGCGAGCCAGATTCCGCAGGAAGCGATCATCGGGATCGCTTACGTCGTTGCGGCGGCGGCGGCGGTGCTGTTACTAAGCCGCGCCGCGGAAGGTGACGAGGAGATCAAACAGATGCTCGTGGGCAATATCCTTCTCGTTACCCCCGCGGAAGTCTGGAGATGCTTCGCCTTTTTCCTGGCCATCGGCTTGTTCCACTTTGTCTTGCGCCGCCATTTCTTGATCGTCTCCTTCGATCGTGATCGCGCTTATGACAACGGCCTGCGCGTGCGCTGGTGGGACTTCTTTTTCTATGCCGCCTTCGGCCTGGTCGTGACGCTCTTTGTCCGCATCGCCGGTGTCTTGCTCGTTTTCAGTTACCTCATCGTGCCGGCTGTTTGCGGAATCACTCTGGCCCGTGACATCCGCGCGCGACTGTTGCTGGGCTGGATCATTGCCACCCTCGGGGGAATCGGCGGCCTGTTCTGGTCCTTCTACGCCGATCTGCCCAGTGGCGCGGCGATCGTTTGCACTTTCGGCGTGCTGCTCGTGCTCGTCTCGGCCATTGCCGTTTTGCGCAGTAAAGGCACCGCGACGCCGTAAGACGGGATGCATTCGTTCCACTACCGCGATGGTCGCCTCTTTTGCGAAGAGGTCGAGTTGGCGGAAGCGGCGGAGCAGTTCGGCACGCCGCTCTACTTATATAGCGCGAGCACGATGCTCGACCATTATCAACGGCTCGACGCAGCCTTGGCCGAGCTGGAGCATTTGATCTGCTACGCCGTCAAAGCCAACTCGAACGGCGCCATTCTCCGGCTGCTCGCGCATGCCGGCGCCGGCTTTGACGTTGTTTCTGGCGGAGAGCTCATCCGCGTAATCAAAGCGGGAGGCGATCCAGCCAAATGCACTTTCGCTGGCGTAGGCAAAACGCGGCCCGAGATCGCGTATGCGCTCGAGCAGGGCGTTTGCTGCTTTGACGTCGAGAGTGAAGCCGAGCTGGAATACATCAGCGAAATCGCGGCGGGCAAAAATACGCGCGCGCCCATTGCTCTACGGATCAATCCCGACATCGCGACGCCGACGCACCAGTACATCTCGACCGGATCGCGTGAGAGCAAGTTCGGTATTCCACTGGAGCACGCGGCCGCAATCTACGACCGTGCCGCGCACCTGCCTGGCATCGCTATTCGCGGAGTGCAGATGCACATCGGCTCTCAGATTACGGAAGCAAAGCCGTTCCTCGAAGCGATCGAAAGAATCGCGCCGCTCGTTGCAGAGACCAAAGCGAAGCACCACATCGAATTCTTCAGCATCGGCGGCGGACTCGGGATCGAATACCAATCATCGATCGCGAGCGGCGAGAGTGATTGGTGGCGCTCGGGCAATCGGCACGGTCTCGCCATTCGCGAATACGCGGCCGCGATTCTTCCGCCGCTGAGGAAAATGGACGTGCGCATTTTACTTGAGCCGGGCCGGCTGCTCGTGGGCAATGCCGGCGTGCTCCTCACGCGCGTCATCTAC
>QHBL01000191.1 GCA_003244125.1 Chthoniobacterales bacterium | reverse complement strand
AGGATGATGAAATACATGACGAGGTTCGAAAAGAAGGTGCCGACACCTACATCGAGCTTGCGGTTACGAATTTCTCGGCCAGAAGCGTTGCGTCGTTGCACGAGCATGCGACGACCCATGGCTTTCTCTTCTTCTACTTCCTGCGATGCCTGCCAGTAGAATAAATAAGGACTGATGGTGGTGCCGAGGATAGCAACAATTATGGCCCAGCCACTCCGGCCTTTCGGGAAAGACGGGACAAAGGTGTCGCGCAAAGCAGCGTGCCAGTCAGACTTTACCAGGAAGGCGGTGATGACATACGCCAGCAAAGTAAGTGCGAGCCATTTCAAGATGCTCGCAATCCGATGGTAGCGGAATAGCACCGTCGCCACAGCGATCCCGCCACCGAATACGACTACGAAGATGTGGGAGCTCACACCGGAGAGCATCTCCGCGGCATCGGCCATTCCGGATAGGTCTGCGCCAATGTTTATGGTGTTGGCGATGAGAAGCGCACAGCTCGTAGCCACAATAAGGGGTTTCGGAAATTTGTGATGAAACGCACCGGCCAGCCCTTTGCCCGTCATCATTCCGACGCGGGCGCACATCATCTGCACCGCACCCATGAGTGGCCAAGTGAGGAGAGCCATCCAAAGTAACTGGGTGCCAACGGCGGCTCCCGCGGAGGAATACGTGGCGATACCAGAGGGATCATCGTCCGCCGCGCCAGTGGTCAACCCAGGTCCGAGATTGGAGAAGAACCGGCGAATCAGGTTGGGCTTCGGAGACACGGCGTCAGTATGCAAGAGAACCTCACGCCGTCGCGAATAGCGTTAGGTTAAGCACCATTGTGGCTGTATTCTGGAGACCAGCTCACAATTGTAGCATCGACGTTCTCCAGACTGTCACGTAACGTCTGGCGAAACAATATGTCGACACAAAAGCCAAAACCTGAACTTAAGAAAAGCCAGTCCGTAACGAAGAAGACCTGGCAGCCGGAAAGCGTGAATCCCAAGCAGCGCAAGCTTTTGGCTCATAACGCCCCCGTTCGTCGCGCGGCGAGCAAATTTCGCGGGTAACCATTCCCGCAGACAAACCGTAGTCTACCGGCGGCGGAATCCGACTTCAGTTGGAGGCACGATCCTAGCTGTTTCTTTGCAGCGATGGATCGGCAATTTCTCGATAGCTTGCTCGCGGGGATGCTGGCGAGCGCGGAGGGCGTTTCCGACTTGCTCTTTCTTGCCGGCAGACCGCCCCTGATCGAAGCGGATGGTCAGCTGCGGGAATTCCAGATCGATACGCCGACGAAGGCCTTGGTTCCGGCCCACATCAAAGAGCTGGCGATCCTGGTGATCAATGGCGATGCCAAGTTGGAGGCAGACTTCGCGAAATTCGGGTCGTGCGACTGCAGCTATGCGGTAGAGAATCTGGCGCGTTTCCGCGTTAACATCTTCAAGCAAAACGGCCGTCACGCAATCGTGATGAGGAAGCTTGCGGCCACGATTCCCACGCTGGAAAAGCTCAGTCTGCCTCCGATCTTCAGGGAAATACCGAAGGAGAAAAATGGAATTGTTCTGCTTACGGGCGGAACGGGCACGGGCAAGACGACGACGCTTGCGGCGATTATCAACGAACTCAACCAGACGCAAGGCGTTCACATCGTCACGCTCGAGGATCCGATGGAGTTTCTCCATCGCCACGGCAAAGCGGCGATCAGCCAGCGCGAGCTCGGCAAGGACTTTTCCGATTTTGCGAATGGCCTGCGGGCGGCTCTGCGGCAGGCGCCAAAAGTGATCCTGGTAGGCGAGATCCGTGATCGTGAAACGATGGAAGTGGCGATGACCGCAGCCGAGACCGGGCATCTGGTTTTCAGCTCGCTACACACGATCAATGCCGGGCAGACGATCAATCGCATTATTGGCATGTTCGGGCGGGAAGAGGAGCCGCAAATCCGGCAGCGCCTCGCCGAAACGTTGCGTTACGTGGTCAGCCAGCGCCTGGTCGAGGCCATTGGCGGCGGGCGCCTGCTCGTGACCGAAGTGATGGGCAGCAGCATGCGAACGCGGGAAACAATCGTGTACGGCGAATCGGAGAACAAAACATTTCAGGAGATCATCGAGGCGGGTTCGACGCTCGGGTGGCATTCATTCGACCAATGTCTGTTCGCGGCTTTCGAGCTCAATCGAATCGCAGAAGCGACCGCGTTGACGTTTTCATCTAACAAGAATCGGATGCGACGCAACCTCGACATCGCCCTAAAAAAGCAGAGCGCGGAAGGTCCGTCTGGTCTGCGGCTAAATCCTATCGCGACGAAGCCGGCCAGCCCAATCGGGGGCGTTGTTGTTCCCAGCCCATAGGAGTTCTTGCGTTACCGGCCATCGCAATTTCGAATCCGGCTCGCGGGGTCGATCCTCGCTCGTGCAAGTTGGCGGGCACTATTCCGAAGGGGTATCGAAAAGGAAGGCGGCACCAGGAGATTGCCTGTATGAATTCTTACGACGCGCTGTGGGGCTTCGAAATACTCTGCAGTGATTCAGCTTCAGCCACGAGAGTTTTCACATAGTTCTGAGCCTCTGTCAGATTACCTTCTGTTGCGGAAAGATAAACGCTTTTCGCCTTAATCCTATCGCCCGCAGCTACAGCGCTCACGATCTTTTCATGCTCCTCTGGTTTTAGCTGCCGCTTCATACGTTAAATACAGTGGCTCGGATGCGAGCCGTTGTCCATATTGTGCGCCGTTCCCGGATATTTTTCACGAGCCCTTTAGCGGTGTGCAAGCGCGCACACCGCAAAGGTGAATCCTGTTTAAAGCCGCGCCAGGGCGCGTTTCTGCCGCCTGATCTTTTTCCGAATTTCTTCCGTCGCGCGGCCGCAGCTAGCCATCTCACGCCGTGCTTCTCTCATGGTGATGTGGCCGGCGCCTAAGTTCGCGAATATCTGAAGCTCGCGCTCGCGGAGTTGCTTAAGTGCGCTATGAACGTCAGGCATGAACGGAATCATACAGAACAGTTTCTTCTCTTTCCACCATCGCACGCAATTCGAGCAAACCGTGACCTACGCTGCGTGCGCGCGCTCCTTAACAAGTCCGCCTTAACCCAACTCGGCTTTACACATTGGTTCGGCGCGAATCGGCTCTACCTTCCACGCGGTCGTCGTACCGGGTTTTGCGCATGAGGCCGCCAAGGCCAATTAAGCCGAGCAAACCAATCCAGCCATAGTTGTGGTGCCGTGGTTGATCGACATCAGTGCGCGTTGTCGTGTCGGTGCGGGGGCTTGTGTCAGCAGGAGATGAGGCCGTGGTTGTGGCACCGCCTGGTGTTGTCTGTGCGGTGAGTGCAAGCGGTGAAAGCAGGGCAGCGACAAAGAGGGCCACGATCAAGGCCAAGCGTTTGTATTGAGTAGTCATGCTCATACAACGCAGCCCGACGAGCGTTGCGGGTATAAATCGCGTCCGTTTTGAGCGTAGGGCGTCACGGACTACCGTGAAAAGGGGGCGTTTGCCAAGCGGAACCGCTCAAACTGAGCTATCAGGAACGAAGGTATCGACGCTCATTGAAGCCGTTTTGCCTTCTGCGCGCGAATAGCCTTTGAGCGGTTTTGAGAGACAGGGACTTGCCAAAGCCCGCTGCCGTGAGCGCGAACTTGCCCGACTCTATGCTAAAACGGACTGCCGAGAGCCCCGCTTACCGCAAAGTCGTTGCTACAAGCATTGGTCAGATCAACGCTCCGGAAGAGCGCACATTTTTCCGGCTGCCTCTGGATCGCATTAACTGGCTAACCAGTTCTTTCCTTGGCGGCACACTGATCTTGAGCCTAACCGCCGTCCCTCTTTACCTCCGCTATTTTGGGCTCGACTGGTTTCAGGTAGTTCTTTTTTTTGCCATGCTGGCAGGCTGCGGGTTCAGTATCTCGTTAGGCTATCATCGCCTGTTTTCCCATATCGCTTTCCAGGCGAGCTGGCCCATCCGCCTCTTAACGCTCATTTTCGGAGCCGGTGCTTTCGAGAACTCGGTCCTGATGTGGGCAAGCGAACATCGGCGCCATCACAAGCACGTCGATCACGACGAAGATCCTTACAGTATCTCAAAAGGATTCTTCTACGCGCATATCGGATGGTTGCTTTTTAAGCTCGATCCGATGCCGCCTTACGACAACGTTGCGGATCTGCAGAAGGACAAACTTGTCCGCTGGCAAGACAGGCACGTGCTCTCTATTGCGATAGTGATTAGTTTCCTTCTCCCAACTACTTTGGGTTATTTCTGGAATGACTGGAAGGGGGCGCTCGGGGCCTTCTTAATTGCTGGTGTCGCGCGCATCGTTGTGCTGCAGCACTGCACTTTCTTGATCAACAGCGCATGTCACACCATAGGGCGTCAGCCTTATTCCACGAAGTGTAGCGCCCGCGATTCCTTGTTCCTTGCCTTGTTCACCTTCGGCGAAGGGTATCATAATTATCACCACGAATTTCAGCACGACTATCGCAATGGCGTGAAGCCCTGGCAGATCGATCCCACTAAATGGATTATCTGGACCTTGGCCAGACTCAGACTTGCACGAGGTCTCCGGCGTGTCTCCGCCGATAAAATTCGGGCGGCCGAGTATGCCACTCGAGGCAGCTGAATCGACGACATCAGGTGGCGACGCGGCAGGTGCCGTCTCTGATCGGCGCAGCTTGGGCGCAGAAGCTGAGCGGGGAGATACAATTAGGGAATTGCGGATTGGGCTGTAGAGTTGCTGTCGTCAAGACATCGCAGCGTCAATCGACTCGCAGGTGCGGGGCCCTTCTCTCTGCACCAACAATACCCTGTCAGGACCTATGGATTTAATTCCTCCCAAGAAGGCTGAACTCAAAACCGGGTTAGTCGATCTCTCCGGAAAGGTTGCGATCTCCGGCGCCCGGTGTGTGGCGTTGCCCGATGCGCAGATTATTCACCTGGACAACCAATGCTCAGCTATGCACAAGCCCACTGAAGGCGGACCGCGGAGATGGTGGCGGAAAGTGGTGTCGCGATTCAATACCCTGGACTAGCAAAATAATATATGGAACCAACACTTACGCAGAACAGTGCGCTTTATCTGGCCCAACATCGCATCGCAAAACAACGCATTGCATTTTTCGAACTGTTTCGTAACGCGGCGCAGCGCCAAGGGCCGGACGTTCGACGGCCGCTGACTTTTGGCGAGGCAGCCGTCATTGTGCGACTTAATCCAGACAACGGTTGCTAAGCAACATGCATCAAATCCAGCTTCCTCAGATCTTACTAGCTCACCGTGCGCCGGTGCCTGGAACTTACTTCTGGCGCGTGCGCGCGCTTCATGGCGATGTCCCCGGTCCATGGTCTCCGGCGCGCAGCATCACGGTGACCGCTCCCGTTGCTCCACCTAATGTCAACCTATTCGCCATCCTGGCGGAGCCGGCGAATGCTTTCGGCGGCAATACCGCCCATGCCCGAGTGATGCTGGACAATCCTGCGCCGGCCGGCGGCGCGGTAGTAACAATCGCCACCGACATTCCGCAGGTGAACATGCCCGGCACGACCATCACTGTTCCAGCCGGCAAGACCGACGCGACCATCACGAATATCGTCACCGGGCCGGTGCCGAATAACGGCACCTCCATCGGCATCATCGGCGACTTATTGGCGGGCTATGCCAATGGTCGCGGCCAGAACTCGTTAGGTGTGCAGCCAATTCTGTATGGCATCAGTTTGAGTGCCGAAAGTGTGGCCGGTGGGACTTCGGTTACCGGCACGGTCACATTACAGAGCCCGGCTCCTCCGGGAGGCATCACAGTCAAGCTGGTTAGTAGCGATCCGGACCTCGTTAGCACACCAGCTACGCTGTTTATTGCCGAAAGCCAGACTGGGATCGACTTTACCATTCCGACTAATGCTGTCTCACTCGCACGGCGAGTCATCATCGAAACCGGAACTGACGTTGACGGTTATCGCGCTTCGCAAGTCTGGCTCACTCTAACTCCTCCGGGAAGCGCGACGCCCACCGCCAGCCTCTCTTCGCTAAGTTTAAGTCAATCGTCCGTTCTTTCCGGCAGCACAGCTACAGGAGCGGTCCGGCTTACTTCGCCCGCTCCCGCCGGCGGAGCGGTCGTGACTCTAAACGC
>QHBL01000378.1 GCA_003244125.1 Chthoniobacterales bacterium | reverse complement strand
AGCGCGCTGCTGCTGGCCATGTCCGGCGAAAGCAAAGCGCGGCGATGGAGCAGCCATTGCGCGATGGCAGCGGCGGCGCTGAACACGAACCAGACGACGAGGTAGCCGCTAACGAAAGTTATTACCGGCACATACGGGCGTCCCTGCTGGCGGCGGTTGCGGCTGAGCCCGGCGAAGGTGAGCACCATGGGCAGCGCGCTGGGCAGCATCATCGCGATCATCATGACTGACCACATGAAAAAGAGCGGCAGGATGGCCGTGGTGCCGGCGCAGGCGCAACTCATGCCGGCATTCGTCCGACGAGCGTCGTAGAACAGGTAAAGCCAGGCAAGCGACGCGCCGCCGAGCATACCCACGATGAGAAACAGGCG
Organism: Chthoniobacterales bacterium; assembly: GCA_003244125.1. Next base: position 3,242 of record QHBL01000378.1, on the reverse strand, counting down.
TTCGCGCCGCGGCAAGGCGGAGACCGCGCTCATGCGGATGGGTTAGTTGCCGTAATGAATGCGGGCAACGAAGCCGGCTTTGTCGGGGTAACTGAATTTCATACCCTCGATATCAACGGCGCCTTGTCGCGCCGAAGCGCATTCGGCGGTCTTGAATATAAAGCCGGTGCCGTGATTGAGAGTGACCTGCTCCGGCTCGCGCGTGACCGGATTTTTGATCGGCTCGAGCGCGATGCGAAAATTTTCGCCGAGGCGCGCGGTGCTCTGCAATCCATCGATCGTGACATCGAAGGGAACGAACTGGGGTTCGAGCAGAGTGGAAAAGGTGGTGGCGAGGATTTCAAAAGGCAGGCCGCCGGCTTTGCCTGCACCAATCTCGAGCAGAGCGTCGCGTTGCTGCTGGTTAGCTCGTTCGTCCACGAAGAGGCAGACGGTGCCGTTGCCTTCGTGGATGGCTTTGGGCCATTTCGCGGCGAAGGCGAGGCCGAGGCCATCGAGCGAGAGATCATCATATTTGCCGCGCTCGATTTTCCAAACGCCGACGCCTTCGCACGAACCGGTGGTGGGCGGCGCGGAGAATTCACAGGGGCAACCGTAGTCGCAGTTACACGCTTGCAGATAATCAGCATCGAAGAACCATTTTTTCACAACGCTCCTTTAGGTAGCGGCAGCTTATCCGAAGCGCCGCTCGGTGTTAAGACAAAAAATCGCCCTGACGTCGCGTGTGGTGCGAGGTAGGAGTTTCGCCCTTGAGCAACGTGACGGAAGCGAGCTTGCACTGCTATCCACGCCCATGGATCATTTCATTTGGTCGAACGTTTTTTGCAAACAGCCCGAGGTTGAGCTTCTCGCGTGTTCGGATCAACCCGCTTCTTTCCCTCTATTATGTCAAAGCTGCCGCCTTGCGAGGGCCCTACCCGGACGGATGGGGCTTGAAGCACGTAAAAAATCTGGGGCGACGTACAGTCGGTTTCGTGGGACCGCTCCCGCTGGCTCAATTGGTCTCGGCAGTAGGTACAATCTGGGCTGTGTGACTTTCCCGGCACGGAGTAAGCTTCATTCACGGGAATTCTGCCTGCCGTACTACTGCGCGCGGCCCGGGCGAAGCTTTTCGTGACGTTGAAACGGCAGCGCAAAAACCGGCTTACGCAGCTCGCCCCAAGGTTCACCGCTATTGTTACTGCGGCGATCGGCACTGCCGTGCTCGTCGGCTGGACGTTTCAGTTGGAGTGGCTGAAGCGATTTGGGGAACCGGCTTTGATCGCGATGAACCCGGTCACCGCCTGTTGCTTCATCGCGGCAAGCAGTGGCTTGTTGCTTCTCTGGAATCCGCAAGCCGATCGACAACAGCGGCGCGTTGGGCAACTCGCTGCTGTGACAAGCGCAGCAGTGGGAGCACTCAAGCTTCTGAGTGTGCGCTTCGGCTGGAGCATCGGCCCCGAGCATTGGATTTTTCCAGCGCGTATTATGTCCAGTCCAGGATCCACCGAAGGGCTGGTGCCGCGGACGGCGCTGAACCTTCTCCTCCTGGGCGCCGCGCTTTTGGTGCTCGATGTCCGTACGCGCCGGGGGCGGCGACCGGCCGAACTACTCAGTGCGATCTCCGCTGGCATCGCGATCCTGGGGCTGGTGGGATACTCGTGCGGTGTCATCGATTACTACACAAAGCCGAGTTATATCCCGTCGTCGTTACCGGCCGATATGGCCTTCCTTTTAATGGCGACGGGAACGCTCCTGTCGCGGGCCGATCGCGGTATCATGTGCATCGTTGTCAGCGACAGCGCTGGAGGAGTGCTGGCGCGGCGGCTGATCCCCTTGGCGATTCTTCTGCCACTTTTCTTGGGAACGCTGCGCCTCATCGGAGAAAGCGCCGGACTTTGGGGGGCCAGGTTCGGTGCTGCGCACGCGGAGACCGCCTTCATGATCTTGTTCTTCGGCGCGATTTGGCTGACCGCTAAACTGCTCTATCGCGCGGAGGAGGAACGGAAGGCGGCGGAGGTCGCCCGTGATATCAACGCGGAAGAACTTCGTATGTTGAACGCGGAGTTGGAGCGACGCGTGGCAGATCGAACGGCAAAACTCAATTCACTGAATGACGAGTTGCGGCGGGCGAGCAAGGCGAAAGATGATTTCCTGGCGGTGCTAAGTCACGAATTGCGCACGCCCCTTACACCCGCGCTTGCCGCCGCTACTGACCTCGCGGCCGACGAAGAGCTCGCACCGGAATTGCGGGAGCAACTAGCCCGTATCCGGCGAAACGTTCAACTGGAGGCGCGACTGATCGACGATCTGCTCGATCTGACGCGAATTACGCGCGGTAAGATTGAACTGCACCTCGAGACGGCGGACACGCATCGTTTGCTCTTGGACGCCCTTGAGATCGTCGATGAAGACATCCGGCAGAAAAAACTCGAGGTGTCGGTTGGCCTCGCGGCTGAGCATCACCACACCGTGGCCGACCCAGTCCGGATGCAGCAAGTGTTTTGGAACCTGCTCAACAATGCGGTTAAATTCACTGCGTCAGGCGGCCGAATTCAAATCAGTTCCGTGAACGAGAACGGAACGATCGTGATTGAAATATCGGACAGTGGCGTAGGTATCGAACGGGAAAATCAACGCCGTATTTTCAACGCTTTCGAACAAGGAGAGCGAGCAACGACTCGTCAATTCGGTGGACTTGGCCTCGGATTGACTATCTCGAAAGGCTTGGTCGATCTGCACCGCGGCACGATTGCAGTGCGCAGCGCGGGGAACGGCATGGGCGCAACGTTCAGGCTGACGCTCGCGGTGACTCAGGCGCCGCAGTCTACTGCGCAGCCTCGCGCGATTCCAAAACTCGCGAAGACTGGTTTACGCCTTCTGCTGGTGGACGACCATTCAGATACGCTGGGCGTCCTCTCGCGGATTCTTGGCAAGCGCGGTTTTGATGTGCGAACGGCGACGACAATCGCTGAGGCGCGCGAGCTCCTCCAGTGCCACGTGTTCGATGCTCTTATCAGCGACATCGGTCTTCCGGACGGCAACGGCTATAAGCTAATGCGTGTTGCGCGGCAGCGTCAGCCGCTTCGTGGTATCGCCATCAGTGGATTTGGAATGGAGAAAGACCTTCGGCTCAGCCGGGAAGCGGGCTTCGAGCATCACCTCACTAAACCGATAGACCCGCGGGAATTGGAAACGCTGCTTGCGTGCGGGCAACCGGGAACGTGAGTTGTTAGGTGGACACGTGGGGCATGGTCTCAAGC
>QHBL01000232.1 GCA_003244125.1 Chthoniobacterales bacterium | reverse complement strand
CTTCTGCGCCTGCTTCATCAGCTTATTTAAGTTCATCGCCTTGCTCCTTTACTTCAGCTCGCCTTGGAACATCTCCAGCGCCTCGCGCACAATCGGCGGCGGCTCTTTCGCTTTGCGCGCAGGTTCACTCACCCGCGATTCCTTCCCGCTCTTCGGCACCAGCTTCAGCGTCCATTCCCGCCCGCTTGTCTCTTTCAGTAGATTCTCCAGCTGCTTACGATTCGCGGCCGTGGCCACCGTCTCGATCGACGCCTTCTCTTCTGCTGGATAGCTAAGAACGAAATTCCGCCCCTCTCCTTCCGGTGCGCTCAACGAATCGACCAGCGTCCGCACAAATCCCCCCGCCGGAATTTTTGCGCAAACCTGTTGCCACAACTTTTCCGGGTCGAGGTTTTCCTTCACTTGCGCCGGCGCGACTGGCCGCTGCTCCACCCTGACCTCCTTCCGCGGGGGCGCCGCCGCAGGCTTGCCATCACGCAACGCGCTCAGATTCTCGATCACTTCATCCAGCGTCGCCTGGTTCAACGTCTGAATCGCTTTTATCACCGCAATCTCGAAGTGCAGTTTCTTGTTCGGCGCCCACTTCATTCGTCCCTCGGCCGCGGCGAATTGATCGATCAATTCCAGCAGCCGATCGGTCCCAAGCGACGGCGCCTGTTTCTCGATGGCCGCCCGCATCTCCGCCGTCACTTCATCGCTCAACGCATCCGGTTTCACCTTGAACACGAGCAAATCGCGCAGGTAAGTAATCGTGTCCGACATCAACTTCATCATGTCCTTGCCCGCTTCGCACTGCTCGTGCAGAACTTTGAGCGCTTCCGCCGTCTCGCCACCGAGGATTTTCCCGATAAACTCCGCCACCCGCGCCTCGCTGGTGAAGCCGAAAACGTCCAGCACATCAGCCTCGGCGATAGTATCACCGCAAAACGCTACTAGCTGATCGAGCATCGACTCCGCATCGCGCATTCCCCCTTCGGCCCCGCGCGCGATGGCGTGCGCTGCCGCCGCGGCGAGCGTGAGCTTTTCCTTTTGCGCGATGAGATGGAGATGTTGCGCGATGAGATTGGTCGGAATGCGATGCAAATCGAAGCGTTGACAGCGCGAAAGGATCGTCGCCAAAACCTTCTGCGGTTCGGTGGTCGCGAAGATGAACTTTACGTGCGGTGGCGGCTCCTCCAGCGTCTTGAGCAAGGCGTTGAACGCCGCCTGCGTCAGCATATGCACCTCGTCGATGATGTAGATTTTGAACCGCGATTTGGCCGGCGCGTAACGCACGTTGTCACGCAGCTCCCGCACCTGCTCCACCCCGTTGTTGCTCGCGCCGTCGATCTCGAGCACATCGAGGCTGTTGCCACCGGCGATTTCGCGGCAGTTATCGCACACTCCGCACGGCGTCACCATTGGCCTCGGCGCATTCGCGCAATTCAGCGCCTTCGATAAAATGCGCGCCGTCGATGTTTTGCCGGTCCCGCGCGGTCCGACGAAAAGATAGGCGTGGGCCAGCCGATTTTGCTCCACCGCGTTTTTGAGCGTGCGCGAGACGTGCCCCTGCCCGACAAGATCGTTAAACGTCTGCGGGCGGTATTTGCGCGCGAAGACCTCGTAGCTCACACCAAACTTTAGCCTTTCCGCTATCGCGCGAAAGATGAAACTCTCTCTCGCTATGATGAAATGCCTGGGCGCTCTTAGTTTCCTTCTGCTCGCGTTTAATCTTTCCGCGCGTCCGCCGATTTCGCCTCCGCCGAAAATCGAAGCGCCGGCTGCGGTTCGCGCACGCGACCTGGGCATTCCCTTCGACGGCACACCGGGCAAGCTCAACGCCATTACGGACGTCGCCGGCGTGGAAGTTGGCACCACGACTTTGATCAGCGGCGAAGGAAAGTTGGAGCAGGGCAAGGGCCCGGTGCGCACAGGAGTCACCGCCATCATCCCGCGCGGCCACGATTCGCTGAACGATCCCGTTTATGCTGGTGTCTTCAGCTTGAACGGCAACGGCGAGATGACCGGCACGGCCTGGGTAGAAGAGAGCGGCTTTCTCGAAGGGCCGGTCGTCATCACCAACACTCACAGCGTAGGTCTCGCCCGTGACGCCGTCATCAAATGGCGCCTTGCCCACGGCGCGGCTGATCCCACCGGCTACTGGTGGAGCTTGCCGGTCGTAGCCGAGACGTGGGATGGCTGGCTCAACGATATCAACGGCTTCCATGTTAAACCGGAGGACGTTTTTCACGCGCTCGACTCGGCTCACAGCGGGGCAGTGGAAGAAGGCAGCGTCGGTGGTGGCACCGGCATGATTTGCTACGAATTCAAAGGCGGTAACGGCACTGCATCCCGGCGTGTAGAAATGAAGGCCGGCAAGGATTCGCCTGCGAGCAGTTATACCGTAGGAGTTTTCGTGCAGGCGAATTGCGGCCGGCGTGGCAATCTCACTATAGCCGGAGTCCCGGTCGGCAAAGAGCTCCCCGGAGAAGTCTATAAAGAAGATACTGGTTCCATCATTATCGTGATCGCCACGGACGCGCCCTTACTGCCGACGCAATTAAAACGTCTCGCCCGCCGAGCCTCGTTAGGTCTGGCCCGCACTGGTAGCATTTCGGGCAACGGCTCTGGCGATCTTTTCCTTGCCTTTTCCACCGCCAATCCCCATGTCGCCGCGGCCGATCAGGTCACGCAAAGGGTCGAAACCATTCCTAATGATCTGATGGATCCGCTCTTCGCCGGGACGGTTCAGGCCGTTGAAGAAGCCATTATTAACGCGCTCGTCGATAACCACGATATGACCGGCCGCGACAACCACAAAGTCGACGCGCTTCCCCATGACCGCGTGCGCGAGCTTTTGCAAAAGAGTGACGGTCGGTGAGGGTCAGCGAACGGTCGAAGTTGCCAGCTACTTTCCATCATGAATTATCTCACGATCGCCTCCCTTCTTGCGATTACTGCCATCATTCTTGTCGCGCCGGCTCTGCTCGGTGCTACTAAATTTCACCGAAAGATCGGCTCCGGACATGTGCTCACGTTGCTGGCGCTGCTGTGGCCGCTGGTTCTGCTCAGCGTCGCGCTGTTCCTCCTGAGAACGGAGCAGCGGCACGTTCTTCGGTGGACAACTTTGGATCCTACGTTCCGCCTGCTTTTGCTTCTCGGCGGCGCAATCGTCTATAACGTGCCGTTGGCTTGTGTTTGCTACCGCCCCGCCGCCGCCGCCGTGCCATTTACGTTGCATGAAGCGGCCTTGCTCGAGGGTGCCGGGATTATGCAGCGAATCAAAAGCATCGTTTTGCCAGTAGCCGGACCGACAATCCTCGTCGGTCTCTTAACGGCATGGATCCAGAGCATCGCCGGCTTAGCCATCGCAGTTCTGGGGGCACCTAACGACAGCCCAATTGTTGCGTCATTCCCCGCGCGCGCGACGTTTAATCTCGCGGAAGTCGCAATAGCAGCTTGCGTCGGGCTCAGCGTTGTGGCGCTGCTCCTACAACATTACACCGAACGCGCCGCGGCAGTGCCGAGAGACTGACCTTTCGCTGCGCGATAAATCGGATCTGCCTCCGGATTCAACAAAACTTGTCGTCGTCTGCCCAAGCTTTAACCTAAGCTCATCCTCATGGAATCGTTCTATCTGGTCGGCTTCGCACTCGTAGCTGTCGTTGCTTTCGTTCTCATCCTGATTTTTTTGAAATTTTTCACTACCTGGCTCCGGGCACGAGTCGCCGGCGCGCCGGTGAGCATCGGCAAGATGGTGGGAATGCGGCTGCGTAAGGTGCCGGTGGGGATGATCGTTGATAACCGCATTACCGCGGTGAAAGCCGGCATTGATATTCCGAGCGATCCGCTGGAAGCGCATTATCTGGCCGGAGGCGATGTCAGCCAGGTGATCCTGGCCTTGATCGCAGCGGACAAAGCTGGCATCGGGCTCGATTTCAATCGCGCCTGCGCCATCGATCTGGCCACGAAAGGCACGGGG
>QHBL01000412.1:1883-3287 GCA_003244125.1 Chthoniobacterales bacterium | reverse complement strand
CAGCGAACCGCGACAGCTCGCAACTCTTCACTGCTCCGCCCTCCGGACTGGCGCTCATGCGAATGGTCGCGGGTCTATCGGACAAACGGCTGGCTATTAGCACCGATATCGAGCGGGTGGAGCGAGCACTCGCGCCGGCGAAAGCTGCCGGCGGGCTGGAATCGGCCGCGGCGTTTCGCGAGGCCTCGCGGCTGGTGCCAGACGGCGACCAGTTCTTCGCCTGGCTCGATCTCGGCGCGCTCTACACCCGACTCGACGCAACGCTGCGCCCGATTTTGCAGATCAGCGCCGCGTTGATGCCGGAGACTTCCGATCGGATCGATGTGAGTAAACTGCCGCCGGCCGAGGTGGTGACAAAGCATCTCGGTTCCGTGGTGGCGTCACAGTCGTATGTAAACGGCGGCTATCGCGGGGAATCGGCCGGCACCATCACGCTCGGCCANNNGCGGTAGTGCTGGGCCTGGCGGGATATGCCGGGTCCACATTTTACGGGAAACATGCCGATGTCTCGTCCTGGTGGAGAGTTGCGCCTTCGCGCTCCAAACCAACGCCGAGCGCCACGCCAGCGTCGGTCCCGTAGCGTGTTAAAATCGTCGCGCGCGCCACTTTATTCGGACGTTCGCCGCAGAAATGTGCTGCTTTTCCGCCCGGACATGCTATCGTTCGCGGCCTATGGCTATTCTTAAGAAAAACGCATTTTCCCGCCGCGTTCCCGATCTCGTGACCGAGGAACTCGTGGCCGTGCTTTCCCGGCGTGCGTCGTTCGAGTTCAAGCAACTCTTCGACATCGTGCATGAGAACCTTCGTGCTCGCAACGCTGCCAGCGGAGGCGAGGAAATGCTGCGCCTGCGCGCCTACGAGAAATTGCAGAACCTGGTCGCGCGTGGAGCGGTGAAGAAGAATGGCAAGAAATACAAGGGCCTCCCTTCAGCGCTTGCCAGCGCGATCGCGCCCCAGAACGGGCACGTTCCCGTTGGCGTAAAGTAATCCCGGCCCGCAGCGACTCGGCCCTCACGCCTTTTGCGTTTGTGGCGGTGACGTTTTCGGACAGAATTTGCCCCAATTTTACGAGATCCGTTTTCTGAAATCCTGGTAAATTCCGTTAATCCTGTCTAGTTCGGGTTAATGCTGCGCGAATATTTGCCGGTCCTGCTCCAGATCATCGTCGCTGTCGGCTTTGCCGTCTCGGCGCTGATCATCAGCGTGCTTCTGGGCAAGACCGGAAGACGTAATCCGACCAAGGACACCGCTTACGAATGCGGCATGGTGCCGCAGGGCGAAGTGCAGCCGCGATTCAGCGTGAAGTTTTACCTCGTCGCGATGTTGTTCATCCTTTTCGATCTGGAAATCGTCTTCATGTATCCGTGGGCCGTCGTCTATCGCGATATGATCCGGCATAGCTCG
>QHBL01000412.1:0-1838 GCA_003244125.1 Chthoniobacterales bacterium | reverse complement strand
GTTTACGCCTTGCGAAAAGGCGTGCTGGATTGGAAGAAGTAGCGACCGCGCCGGCGCGGATGGAGTAAAAAGAGTGGTGAGAATTCCGCCGGTCCCATCACTCCACTACTCCACTACTCCGCCACTCTCGTCCGCCCCGATTGGTCTTGCGCCCTCAACGCAGACCGCCTAATAGCTTTAGCCCCCATGGTTCATCACGTCATCCTCTTCAAGCTCAAGCCGGAAGTGACGCCTGCGCGCGTGGAGGAGATGATGATGAATACGCGCATGCAGCTCCTCAAAATTCCGGAGGTGCTCTCGATCAAATGCGGCAAACGCATTAACGATGAGATGCCGTGGCCATTCTTCATCGCCATCGATTTCGAGTCGACGGATAAATACGAAATTTTTCGCGAGGACCCGATCTACGTGAAATACGAAGCCGAGATCATCAAGCCGAACACCGCGGAAGCGCTCGTGCTCGATTTTGAGATGGATCCGGGCCGGGACGTGCGCTTTTCGTAGTTCTGACGCGCTGCCTGCGGCATGATGTGAATGGTGATCAGTGAACCGTGAATGGTATTTCCCATTCACTGATCACCAGTCACTATTGACGTCTTTCAAGATGCGCCTCGGCTACGCCTATTCGCGTTACCCGGTCCTTTCGCAGACTTTTTGCGACGCGGAGATGCTCGAACTGGAACGGCGCGGGCACGAGATCGTGCTTGGCTCGATGTATCCGCCCCAGACGGAGCTGCGGCACGAGTACCTGGCGAAAATGCGGGCGCAAATTCACTATGCTCCATCCCCGCGTGAGCTCGATGCGCTCGCTCGGAAAGCAAAACGGCGCGGCCGCTGGCCGGAGGCGATGGTGCGGGAACACGAACGGAAGTTCGGGCCGGAATACAAAGCGGCCTTGCGCGCGCGGAACGCTTTGTTTTTCGTCGAGCTCTTCGAGCGCGAACGCGTTCCGTATTTTCACGTTCATTTTGCCAATCGCGCCGCGCACACCGCGATGTTCGTGAAAGCGATCAGCGGCATTCCGTTTTCCGTGACCGCGCACGGGCAGGATTTCATGAGCGATCTCGGCAATGGCGAGCTGCTGTGCGAGATTTGTGCCGAGGCTGAGTTCGTCGGCGCGGAAACAAATTACAGCCGCGACCTCTTGCGCGCGCGCTGTCCTGAATCGGGGGCGAAGATCTTTCGCGTGTATAATGGAATCGATCTCGCGCGTTTCGCGGCGCCGGAATACAGGAGAACCGCCGGACCGATCCGGTTGCTGAGCGTGGCGCGGCTTGTTCCGTTCAAAGGCTTCGATGTTCTCATCGATGCTTGCACGCAACTAACGCAGGTCGATTTTTGTTGTCACATTATCGGAGACGGTCCGCTTCGAGTGGAACTTGAGACGCGGGTCAGCAAACACGCTCTTCAAGACCGAGTGCATTTCGCCGGTGAACGTTCGCAAAACGAAGTGCTCGCCGCTTTGCGCGACTGCGACATTTTCGTTCTCGCCTCGCAGGTGGACGAACGCGGCGCGAGCGACGTTTTTCCCACGGTGATTGCGGAAGCAATGGCTTGCGGAAAACCGGTCGTCTCGACCAGCATCGCCGGAATTCCCGAGCTCGTCGTCAACAACGAAACCGGTTTACTTGTTCCGCCCGCGGATTCCGGCGCGCTCACCGGGGCGATCGAGCGACTCGCACGTGACGAAAGCTTGCGCGTCGAATTTGGTAAAGCCGGCCGCCGCCGAATCGAGCAGAATTTCACCATCGAGAAAACGATCGAGCCATTGCTGGAACGTTTCCAAAACGCGCTGTCATCCTGAACCGCCGAGCCCACTCGACGAGCTCACGGTAAAC
>QHBL01000174.1 GCA_003244125.1 Chthoniobacterales bacterium | reverse complement strand
AGCACGAGATGGAGCGGCAGGCGTTGAAGAAGGAGAAGGACCCCGCGAGCAAGGAGCGACTGCAAAAGCTTGAGAAGGAACTCGCGGAGCTAAAGGAGAAGTCGAGCGCGATGAAGGCGGAGTGGCAAAAGGAGAAAGCGCAGATCGACGAGCAGGCGAAGATCAAGGAGCAGCTCGACCAATTGCGCACGGAACTGGAGCGAGCGCAGCGTCGGGGTGAGCTGGGCAAGGCGAGCGAGATTCAGTACGGCCAAATCCCGGAGCTGGAGAAAAAACTCGCGACGGCTGATGCGAAGCAAAAAGGCGATGGCGCCAGGCCGCGGCTGTTACGCGAGGAGGTAACGGAGGAAGACATCGCGCAGGTTGTCTCGAGCTGGACTGGAATTCCGGTCGCGCGATTGCAGGAGGGCGAACGCGCCAAGCTCGTGCGGCTCGAAGAACACCTGCACCAGCGCGTGGTCGGCCAGGATGCGGCGATCAAGGCGGTGGCAAACGCGGTGCGACGCGCCCGCGCGGGTTTGCAGGATCCGAATCGCCCCATCGGTTCATTTATTTTCCTCGGCCCGACCGGAGTGGGAAAAACGGAGCTGTCGCGCGCGCTGGCGGAGTTCTTATTCGATGACGAGAACGCGATGATCCGAATCGACATGAGTGAATACATGGAGAAACACACCGTGGCGCGATTGATCGGCGCACCGCCGGGCTATGTCGGCTACGAGGAAGGCGGGCAGCTTTCCGAAGCGGTGCGGCGCAAACCGTATTCAGTGGTGCTCTTCGACGAGATCGAGAAGGCGCACCAGGATGTGTTCAACGTGTTGCTGCAAGTGCTCGATGATGGCCGCATCACCGACGGGCAGGGACGCACGGTCGATTTCAAGAACACGGTCATCATCATGACCTCGAACATCGGCTCGCAATTCATTACCGAAGAAGAGTCGAGCGAAGGTCGCACGCGGCTGGTAATGGAGGCGCTGCGCGCGCATTTCCGGCCGGAGTTTTTGAATCGCGTGGACGAGATCATCATCTTCGACCGGCTGACGGAAGATGACTTGAAGAAGATCGTGGAGATCCAGCTCGCGCGTTTAACGAAGCGGCTCGAGCAACAAAAGATCACGCTGCAATTAAGCGACGCGGCCAAGGCGTTCATCGCACGCGAAGGTTACGATCCGGTTTACGGCGCGCGACCGCTCAAGCGGGCGATCCAAAACGACATTCTGAATCCTCTTAGCATGGACATTCTCGAAGGTAAATTCCGCGAAGGCGAAACGATAAACGTGGACGCGAAGAATGGCGCCTTGAGCTTCGCGGCTACGTAAGTGAGTGGGGTCGCCTCCCGCTCAGTGCGCTGCGGCGGCGCGTCCGTGGATGGCGCGGTATTCAGGGAGTTTGTGATACTTCACCAGCCGAAATCCCCAGCTGACCAGCGTCTCCTTGTCTTTGTCGCATGTGGCGACTTTTTTCAGGAACTCGGCGACGCGCGCTCTTAACTCCGGCTGCTGCTGCGTCTCATCTAACAGTTCGTAGATTTCCATCGAGAGCAGCCAGTCATCGCTGTGCTCGGCTTGCTGCGTTTCCCAGATTTCACCCAGCCGTTCGTAGCCGACTTTGCGTTCGCGAATGTCGCGCACCTGCTGGTAAAGGTTCTCCAGCTTTTTGCGTCTGGCATCCGAGGGCGCTTTGATCGTGCGCTCTTTCGGAACAAGGGAGAACTCCAGGTAAGCGTCTTTGTCAGCGGCGCCATTGAAGACCGAAGTAATGCGTTCGCCCACGGCCATGTCGAAAGTGCCCCAGCTCGGTTCAAACAAAACGCGGTCGCGGTATTTCACTGTGCAATTTGAGAAGCTAACGAGCAATGGCTTACCGTTGCGTTCCAGCACCCTGTCGATTTTACCTTCAACGGTGATGCCGCTGTCGAAACGCAGCTTTGTCTGTTCGCCTTGGCGCAGCTCGCTTGGGTTGAAATTTCCAACGGGCGAGCCAAAACCTTCGCGGTGATAATCGCGGCCGTGACCGTCGAGTTGCTTATTCCCGTAAGCCAGCGCGCAGGGGCCGGTCGCGTGCAGATAAATCGACCGATTATTTTCATCGGCAATTACTCCATCAAAAACTCCGGTCACTTGCAGGCCGCTCGAGTATTCACAGGTGGCGACGCGGTTACATTCAACCGCTTTATTAATGCCTTGCAATCCACCGGTGCGGAACGCCATCGTGTTGCCAAATTCTTCGAGAACATCTCTGAGATGTTCGAAGTCGCGGCAAACAAAAAGCTGCGGCTGCCGTGTCGTGATGTCGAACGCCTGGTTCTGCGCGTCGATGGAGTAGGGGATCTTGCGCACGTTCGCTTCGAGACATGAGACGGATTCGCCGATCGATGAGAGAAGGCCGGCGCCGTAGATCTTCGGACTGTCCAGCGCGCCGATGAGCCCGTATTCCACCGTCCACCAATGCAGCCGTGAGAGCAGCGCCATTTCCGATGGTTCGCCGAGATTTTGCTGGCGCTCTTCCACTAGCTTGGTTGCTTCGGCCAGTTCTTCCGGATCGGAGTTCGGCAACTCCTTCAAAATCGATAAATGTCGAATCGCCTCGTAGAGCGCAAAGTCGCGCCTGGTCTGCATCGCTTTGGCGCCGATCTCGCCGAAGCGCTGCAAATAATTAGAGTACTCACGATCGACAATGATTGGCGCGTGGCCGGCCGCCTCATGTACGATGTCCGGCGCCGGGGTGTATTCGATGTGATGGATTTGGCGCATGTCGCACGCGATCACAAGCACCTTGTAAGCCTGGAATTCCATGAACGCCGCCGGCGGAATAAAGCCGTCCACCGCCACCGCGCCCCAGCCGATTTTGCCAAGGATGTCGTTCATCTCCTCGATGCGCGGGATGCGGTCGAATGAGATGCCGGTGTCGAGCAGCCCCTGGAAATAGACTTTGTGCGCGTACTCGCGCAGGAAAAACATGTTCTGCCGCATGATGAAACGCCA
>QHBL01000166.1 GCA_003244125.1 Chthoniobacterales bacterium | reverse complement strand
GCGTGAGCAAGAATGCTCCGCTGTAAGACAGACTCAACAAATGAGGTTGCGAAAGGCGGCCCGGTGTCGAGTTCGAGGGGTCGTAGATCACGTTGCGATTCTTCAGGAGCAAGCAGTGCCGTGACGAAATAAACCTGGAGCGAAAAGTCAGTCCCGTCGTAGCTGACGAGAGTCTTAGCAGCATCCACCGACGCAGGCGGGAAGGATTTGCAGCACTCCATCTCGCCGCTTTTGCCACCCTTTTCCGGCGAGTTGTGGCCTGGACAACCGGCATGCGCCGGTGCTTTCGCGACCTGACTCGGAGCCGTGGCTCCGATCGCGCAGTGATTCGAAGCGGCGAGCCAAGCCGAAATCGCGAGAAGCGACACGGCAAAGCGAGCGACGGAACGAAAATTCACTGACGAGTTAGTCATACAGCAGCGGAAAGCGTTCAATTTTTTATCGACGGACGACACTGCATATACCCCGTATCGGTATCTGTCAAAGCGAACCGCCCCGGCCGGGGCCATTGCGTCGAGGCCAATTGGCCGGACGTTCGTTCAGACAATCCAGATGAGACTCTCGCAAACAGCTACGGTTGCTAATCCCTCGCGCACGGCGGATCTGAACGCCGCGCTCTGGCTGACGTACATCACACTTGGCTGGATGACGATCGAAGCGGTCGCTTCTCTTCTCCTGGGTTGGGCATCCAATAGCCTCTTGCTAGAGTCGTTCGGGATCGACAGCGTCGTGGAATTATTCAGCGCGAGCGTGCTGTTGTGGCGGCTGCAAGTCGAAGCCAGTGGTCGCGCATCCGCTGACCGGGTCGAAGCAGTAGAGCGTCGGGCCGCGCGTTGGGTGGGATACTCTCTCTACGCGCTCGTTCTTTACGTGCTTCTGAACTCTGCGTACGGCTTGTTTTTGGCCAAACGAATCACCGACACACACGAGAGTGCCTGGGGAATTCTCATCGGCATGGTTGCTAAGATCGGAATGCCGATCCTCGCGGGCTACAAACTCCGCGTGGCTGCGCGCTTGAACTCACGCGCGCTTCGGGCTGATGCGATGGAGGCAATCACCTGTGGTTATCTGTCGATTGTGCTCATGCTGGGACTTGGCGCCACTGCACTATTGGGTTGGTGGTGGCTCGATAGTGTCGCAGCGCTGGCATTGATCCCATTCCTCATCAAGGAAGCGCGCGGTGCGATCAATGGCGACGATTGTGACTGCTGTTGAGCCCGACCTCACAGCGACTCATCTACACTCGACTTTCAGGCGCTAGACCGCAGTCGTGATCTTCGGTTTCGAACTGAATCGTCGCGTGCTGGATTTCGAACTTGTCGTGCAATTCTTTGCAGCACTTCTCCAGTACGGACGAATCACAGCGATCGACATCGCGGACGAGATGCGCAGTGAGTGCCGTTTCGGTCGTGCTCATTGGCCAGATGTGGAGATCGTGCACGGCTGTGACGTGCGGAAGTCCGGCGAGGTATTCCTTTACCACCGCTAACTCGATGCCCTCAGGCACCGCTTGCAGCGCAAGGTTCACGGAATCGCGCAGCAGTCCCCACGTCCCCCAAATGATCACAGCTGAAATCGCGAGACTAACGACTGGATCAATCCAATGCAGACCCGTTGCCAGGATAAGGAAACCAGCAATGACGACACCCGCAGAAATTCCCGCGTCTGCCGCCATATGCATAAATGCTCCACGAATGTTGAGATCACCTTTGCGACCGGACATGAACATCAGCGCGGTCGCTGTGTTTATCGCAATGCCGACAGCCGAAACCCAAATCACGGTCCAGCCCGCGACTTCAGTCGGATTACCGAAACGGCGAATCGCTTCCCACGCGATCGCGCCCACGGAAACGAGCAGGAAAATCGCGTTGAAAAGCGCAGCGAGAATCGAGGAGCTCTGCATTCCATATGTATGCCGTTGGGTCGGGGCACGGCGCGCCAGGGCGCTCGCGCCCCACGCGAGCAGTAGCCCGAGCACGTCTCCCATGTTGTGTCCCGCGTCAGCTACCAGCGCGAGTGAGTGCGCATAAAGACCGAAAACAACTTCGACAATAACGAATCCAAAGTTGAGCGCTGTTCCGATGGCGAAAGCAGCGCCAAAATTCTTCGGCGCGTGAGTATGCCCGGACGCGCCATGGTCATGGCCGTGATGATCGTGAGCGGCGCTCTCGTCCTGTTTGTGTTCGTCACTCATGCAATGGTGCTGCGGTCGGAGCGGGCACGCCTCATTTTTCGAAAACGATGATCAAGAGGCCGAGGACACAGAGGAGTGCGCCCATGATGCCGCTCTCGTATTTTTCAAGGAGCTTGAGTTTGAGCTTCTCCATTCCGGCGAGCGTCAACCAAGTGAACACGACCATTCCGCCCACCGTGGCGAATGAAAGAATCGCGGTAAGCAGGAAAAAGCCGCTCCAGCCGTAACGCACGCCCGACACGTAAACGGGGATGAACCCCTCACACGGCGAGAATGTCAGCAAGGCGAGGAGACTTGCGATCGCTCCCCAGTCGGACTTTCGCGGCGGCGGGACGGGCTCATCGCTTTCGTGCTCTTGATGATGTTCGCCCTCGTGATGCTCGTGTGCGACAGGAGCATTAGGCACCCCATGGCTGTGATGGTGAGCTGCGTCGCCATGATTGTGATCGTGCTTTGCGTGATCATGCGCGTGTCCCTCATGAGAGTGACCGCCGAAGACGTGCGAATGGCTGTGGCCTTTGCCGCGCAGTTGTTGGACGACGTAGTAAAGGCCGAAGAGAATCAGCGCGCCCCCCGCGATCCAAGGGAACCACTGCCCCAATTTCCCACTTATCGCGATGCCAAACCAGGCGACGAGAAAGCCGAGGATCGCGGTAAACAAGACGTGGCCAGTGCCAGCGAAGGCAGTTACCAGGAGCGTCTTGGCTCGGTTCCATTTCTGGACCCGCGCCGTTAGCACGAAGGGCAACCAGTGCGTCGGGATCGCGGCGTGCAGAAAAGCGACCGTGAAACCGGTGATCGCAATGGTGGTGAAGACAGCCTGGTTCATTCATCAGGACTATACCCCCATATCCCTTATTTGCGACTCGTTTCTTTACGCGCTGCGCATTCGCAGATAAGCTTTCGCTGTGAGCAAGAACTCGCACGTTCATCCGGCCGAAGAACGACGCGCATCGATCGTGCGCTCTCGCAAGATCGCCGGGCAGCTCGTTGCCATTGAACGGATGCTGGAGGAGGACCGGGATTGCAGCGAAATTCTGACGCAAATCGTCTCCGCACGGCGGGGACTGAAGTCGCTGGCCGAGAAGCTGATTCATTCACACGTCAATCACTGCATTGAGGACGCGCAGAACGCAGCCGACGGGAAACGAAAGCTCCGCGAGCTGCTAACCGTGCTGGAACGCTACGTGGAGTAGCCGCCCGGCAATCGAACGGCGCGGCGGCATTCGCTGAGTACACACCTCAGGCAGGCGACTCCGCTTGCCCTGGTCCAATCCGCCGAAGCAAAACCAGCGCGACGAAAGCGAACGTACCACAGGTTACAAAGCCGGTCCGAACACCGAAGAGCTGAGTGAGCAGCCCGATCAAGAGCGGGCCCACCATGTCGCCAAATTCCTTGAATGATTGTGCGGCCCCGATGCTTGCGCCGAGCTGACGTTTCGTGGCGAGGGAGCTGACGAGAGCGTCACTGTTCGTCCAGACAGTGCCAACTCCGATCCCTGCGACGACGACAATGCCCAACAACGGCACGCCAGAGAAAAATGTGATGGCGATAATGGCGAGCGCGGCGAGGAGCAGGCCTGCAAAGACCGTCGTTTGGATCGCGATTTTGTCGGCCAGGTAACCGGCGAGTGGTTGGACAAGCAGATAGCTGAACGAAGCGACGCTAACGACGGTGCCGGACGCGAGCGGCGTGTAGCTGATGCCGTGCAGGTAGACTGGCAGAAAGCCAAAAAGGATTCCCACCATGAACATGTTGATCACGATGATGCCGTAGATCGGAAGTAACCGCGGCTCTTTGAAGATGAGGAAGAATTGCCGCAGCGTCATTTCGTCTTCGTCGTCCTCTAACGAAGCTTTCTGCGTCGGAGGGAGCAGACCGCACAGGAGCAGCGCGACCGCTCCCACCCCTGCGGAAACGACGAAGATCATGGCGAAGCCGTAGCCGTGGACGATGAATCCGCCGAGGGCGGGGGCAATCACGTAGCCGGCGCCTTTGATTGCGTTGTAAATGCCGAACGCTTGGCCGCGACCGTCGGCGAAGTATTCGGCGACGAGAGAGGTGGAGACGGTGGAGAGCGCCGCGGCTCCAAGCCCTTGCACAAAACGCACGAGCAAAAGGAGCTTGGGGCTAACGACGAGAAAGAGCAGCGACCCGAGGATGAAGATGACAAGCCCAGCGATCAGGGTCAGTTTCATCCCTCGTCGATCCGCGAGAAAGCCGGCCAGAGGTTTCGCAAACAGCTCCGCGAAATCATAGACGGCGATCAGCAATCCGATGACGAAAGCGCCTGCGCCAATCGCCTCCGCATACGGCGGCAGATTCGTCGCGACGATGTGCGCTCCGAATGAGGTGACGAACCCGCACATCGCAAGAATGAGCAGAATTCCGTATCGCATCGGCTGTTTCAAAGAGCGACAGTCTCCAAAGTTCCGACGGCCGACAGGGGCTTGGGAAAGCGCCCACGCTTGTCCTCTCGCTCAAAGACGCGATAAAGCGTCGGCAAGATAAAGAGCGTCAGAGCGGTCGAGCTGACCAGACCTCCGATAACAACTGCGGCAAGCGGCTTTTGAATCTCACTTCCGGGGCCGGTCGCGAACAGCATCGGGATCAAACCGAGCGCAGCGACGCTTGCGGTAATCAGCACCGGTCGCAGGCGGACGACGGCGCCTTTCACGACTGCGAGTTCCAGTTTAACTGCCGCTTTGCCAATGGCTACTTGTCGTGCTTGCTCCGGGTAAGCAGTCCAGCAAGCCTGTTGAGCTCGCTCGTGGGCAACTGGCAGACGAAGTTCTCGCAGACATAAGCAGTCGGTTTGTTGTAGATTTCGGTCACGCTCGGTCCCGTCGCGCGCGCCAGTAGTCACGCCGCCGGCTGTACCAATGCCATCGCAACAACAAACGTCAGCGCCGATACCGCGTGCTCGCACGTAACGGGAAAAACCGCTCCAGCAGAAACAGCAGCGCGAAGATGCTGCCGACCAGAATCGCTCCGAAAATGAACTTCATCGTTCGCGATGCGGCACCGCGGTGCCGCCGCTCGCATTCAAGCGGCCCAGCGCCCACAGCAGTGCGTATTGCGTTTTGTTGTAGTCGGTGACGATGTTGAGATACTCATTCCGAACGCGCGATAACTCTTGTTGGGTTAGAATTGTTTCAAGAACCACGCCGACGCCGAATTCTTTGCGCTCCTGTCCGAGCCGCAACGCTTCCCGTGCATCGGAAGCAGATTGTTTGGCCGTGGTGATCTGGTCGGCGAGTGATTGCACGCGTGTCTGGCTCGCGATGACTTCGTTCGCGATCTGATCGATCACCTTGTCGGCAGTGCGCGCGGCACCGCGCAGGCGCGCTTGCCGGGCGTGGATGTTTCCGAAATCAAAAAGGCCGCCTGGGCCGATGCGCCATGTCAGCGTCGCGACGTAGTCTTCGGATTCGCCGAAGTTTCCGGTCTCGCTGTCTTTTCCGCCGCCAAGTCCGCCGAAAAACGCCTGGCCGCCGACGCTCGGAATCAGCGGGCCGTAAAGCGCGCCGTTCTTTGCTTGTTGAGCGGCGCTGAGTAGCGCGGCGCTCTGTTGTGTTTCTGGACGCGCGGCCAGGGCTTGCGAGACAAGATCGCGGAGTGACTCCTTCGTGGAAACAAGCGAGAGCGGCACGACGCTCGCATCGCGCGGCATCAGCTCGACGGTGGGATCGAAATGCAAAATCTGAACGAGCTTCGCGGACGCGAGTCGTGCGTTTTCTTCCGCTCGCCGCAATGCGATCTCGTCTCCCTGTTGCTGCACTTTGACGCGCAGCGCATCACCTTTGAAAGCAATGCCCGCGCTCACGGCACGATCGATCTCCGCTGCGTAATCGGTCAAGGCCCGCAATGCTTCCCGCGCGACTCCCACCGCTTCGTGCGTCGCGGCAAGATCGAAATACCCGCGCGCCGCGGCGAGAATCGTAGCCTGTTCTTGCGCGTCGACGCCGTGGCGAGCGGCTTTCATGAGCTGGTGCGCTTCGAGCGATTTGAAAATGGCGTCGCCGATGTCGGTTTGCGCGGCAACCGTTCCGCCGGGGGCGTAACTCTGTTTATGTACGTCCTCGATCACGCCCTCGGTGTTTTGAATCAAGTTGTCGTGCCGGCGATAGGTGACTCCCGGCGCGACCCATGGAAAAAAGCGCTCGATGGCGCTCTCCTCAGCCGCATACGCCTCGGCAAACTTTTCTCTGGCCAGTTGCACATCGAGATTCCGCGCGCCGGCCAGGCGCAGCGCCGAGGCAAGATCAATCGTTAGCAATTCCGAGGATCGATTTGATTCACCCGCAGCAGTGAAAGAAACAAGCACAGCAACGATCGCGAAAGCGAAACAAGCGCGCTTCATTTGCTTTCGATCGCTTGAACTGTTTGTCCGTTCGTTACGGATTGTTTGCCGGCGACGATGACGGCGTCGCTGGGTGCGCAGCCTTTGAGGATTTCCACGTTCACGCCGTCATCGAATCCGGTAGTGACGGAAACTTTTTGCGCTTTGTTGTCGCGCACGACGAAGACAGAGCTTTTGTTCTTTTCCGTGACGAGCGCTTCGGCGGGAACGAGCAGCGCATCTTCCTTTTTCTGGAGCGCGATCTCGACGTTTGCCCACATGCCGGGACGCAATGCGAGATCCGGATTCGGGATGTCAATTTCGGTGTTCATCGTTTTCGTCGATTCATCCAAGGCGTAAGCGAAGCGAGTGATCGTGCCGTCAAACGTGCGGCCCGGAAGCTCACTCACGGTCACTTTCACCGGCAGATCTTTTTTGATGAGCGGCGCGTCGGTGTCGGGAATCGCCACGTCGATGCGAACTTTGCTGAAATCCATCAGCGTCACGACGGCTGCGCCTTGCGCGGAACTGGCCGATGTCGCGGCGGGAATAAGCGCTCCGGGATCGACCCAGCGCTTCGTGATCACTCCGGAAAATGGAGCAGTAATCTTCGCGTAGCTGAGCAGCGTCTCGATCCGCTGCACTCCCGCGGCCGCCACCTCATATTTGGCGTTGGCCGCATCGGCGGTCTGCGGTGTCACCAGGTCGGCCGCCTTTTTTTGCGCCTCGCTCACGCGCTTGTTTTCAACGGCCGCTGCCGCTTCCTCGGCCCTGGCTTTGACCAGGTCGGCCAGCATTTCGGGCGCTTCGATTTCCGCAAGCAGGTCGCCTTCTTTAACCGTGTCGCCCTTGTCCACTTTGATCGTCTTCAAATAGCCGGCGACTTTCGCGTAGAGCATTGCCTGCTGCTCCGCCATCACGTTCCCAGGCAAGGTGACTCGCCGAACGATCTCGCCGCGTTTCGGATGCACGGTTTGCACCGGTGTAGGCCGACTTCCTGCGTTCTCTCCCGATCGTCCGCAGCCTATCGCGAGGAACAACAAAGCGGCAGTGACAATGGATGCGCGAAGGGAAATTCCGCTCCCCAGAAAGAAAAGTTTGTTCTTCATCATGCGAGCGCTCTCTCCCGTTTGAACAAGACAAACAGCACTGGCACGACGAAGAGCACGAGCAGCAGCGCCGCCAGGATTCCGCCGATGACCGCGCGCGCTAGCGGGATATTGGCGCCGCCGGAAATCGCCATCGGTGTGAGGCCGAGGACCGCCGCAATACCGGTCATCAAAATCGGGCGCAGGCGAATCGCGGCGGCTTCGAGCACGGCGTCGCGCGGACTCTTACGCTCATTTTTTTCCGCGGCCTCGGCGAGGATGCGGTTGGCAAAATCGACCATCAGCACGCTGAAACTCACGACGATGCCGACCATCATGATGATGCCCATTGCCGATTGGATGCTCAGATAGGTGTGTGTGAGAAAGAGCATCCACACGACGCCAATCAAGCCGAGCGGCACGGCGAACATGACGATGAACGGATCGAGGAACGAGCGGAACTGAACGATCATCACCAGATAGACGAGCACCACGGCGAGCACGAAGCCGAAGCCGAGCGACTTGAAGGATTCCTGCATCGA
>QHBL01000003.1 GCA_003244125.1 Chthoniobacterales bacterium | reverse complement strand
CGACCGGCCAATTAGTAAGAACCGGTGCTTCAACTAACGCGCTCATTGATTCAGGATTTTGGTTCCTTCGAAATCGAAACGGAAACGCACTTCAGTAAGTCCTTCCGCGCGCATCGCATGTCGCAGCCGGGCCTTCTCCACTGCATAAAACATGAGAAAGCCGCCGCCGCCCGCGCCGATGAGCTTACCGCCCAGAGCACCGTTTTGCATGGCGCAGTCATACCAATCGTTAATCCGGTCGTTACTCATCTGAGACGATCTCTCTTTCTTGCGCTGCCAGTGAACATCCATCAAATGCCCGAACTGATGCAGGTCGCCCGCTTCCAGCGCCGACTGGCTTTGGCGGCCGAGCTCTTTTACGAAATGAAGGTTCTCGATCATCTCGGGATCGAACCGCTGGCTCCTTTCATCCTGCTCTTTGAGAATAGCCGAAGCTGAGCGTGAGTAACCAGTAAAGAATAGAAGAAGGTTATCTTCGAGATTGAAGAGGGTTTCTTCCGAAATTTTCAGCGGCCATGCTTCGACTCGATCATCAGGGTGAAACTTAAAGCAGGTAATACCGCCAAACGCGGCAATATATTGGTCTTGTTTGCCAATCGGCTCGCGCAACCGATTAAGTTCAATCTCGCAAGCCTGCTCAGCTAGCTCAGCGGGATGAACAAGATTCTTTCGGTGAGCATGGAATGCTTTCAGAAGAGCGGTGGTAAAGCTGCCGGATGAGCCGAGGCCGGTGCCAGCGGGTATGTCGGCCATGCTGGTAATTTCCAGCGATGGCGCTTCCATCCCGGTGAGCAACAGTGCTTCTCGAATGATCGGATGTTCAATTTCATCGACGCTCAGAACGCGCTCCATCTTGGAATATTTGATGATTAGCTCCGGAACGAAGGTCTGGTGCAGGGTGATATAGACATACTTGTCGATAGCTGCGGCGATAAGGAACCCCGAATGCTGTCGATAGTAGGAAGGCAGATCAGTTCCGCCGCCGCCCAAGGAAATCCGCAAAGGAGAACGTGTAATGATCATCAGATAGAACGGCCAGTTTGCTGATAAACCTTCTCGACTATTCCAAGTGTGTGAAGCGCTTCCTGCAATCCCGGAACTGGTACTCGCGACTGGCGAATATCTTGCAGAAACTCGTCCATTTCCAGCTTCCAGGAGACATCTTCGCCGGGGAATTCCCAGCTCAGAACCTTCGGTGGACCCATTTCGGGCAGCATCTGATAAAAGGTAAGTCGCTCCATGCCGTAGCTGCCGCCGAGTCCCTCGATGTGCAGTTTGCCCGTGCGTCCGTAAATCTCGAATGAGAACATGTTCTTCCACTCGGTGCAGCTGGCGTGAAGCCACGCCATTTGTCCGGCGGCAGTTTGCAGGCTGAGGAAAGAATTATCTTCTACCGGCATGTCCCAGAAGTAAGTTTTGGTGTGACCTTGCACTTCCGTAAACTCCGCACCCATGAACCAGCTGGCCAGGTCTATCAGATGCACCCCCTGGTCGATCAGTTCTCCCCCACCGGATATTGCCGGATCCGCGCGCCATTCCCGTTCGTAGCCAAGACGGCCGCCGTGTCCGTAGCGGGCTCGAAGAAACATAAGCGGACCGGCCGAGCCCTGCCTGACGAGTTCATAAGCCTTCTGCATCGCTCGATGGTAACGATGATTGTATCCCACTCTCACACAACTGCTGCTGCTTGCGCTCAATTGTAATAATTCAGTAATCTGTGAGCTGCTGATAGCGGCTGGTTTCTCGATAAGCACATGCTTACCGGCGGCGATCGCAAGCTTCGCAATCGGAGCAAGGAAGCTATTTGGCGTGGCTACAATGACAGCATCTACTTCCGCATCGCGAATCGCCTCCTCTACTTCGTTAATCGCGCGACCCGATCTTGCGGTCTCCAGAAGTTGATTGGCGCGCGCAGTATCCCTGTCGCAAACGACTGCAAGTTGACCGTGTCGCAAGCTTGTGACACGCTTGCGTCCGATGAGGCCGCAACCGATGAGGGCAAAGCGTGTTTCACGCGCAAACATCTATTTTTTCCAACTTCGGTTCCGATCTTCCGGAGTAATGCGCCGAAGAGTGTATATGTCAGTCGAATTTAGTTCATCTTTGTATCTGTGCAGTTCAGGCCACGGATCCCATTGTGCGCTGATAAGCTTGCCCGTAATGCCATCGGCTTCCCTCGATGCAAGATAAACGCAAAGATCCGCTGCCAGAATGAGCGGAACACCACCCGTTTGGGACTGTTTTACTGCACGGGCATAGAACTCCTTGCCTACTCGATCGGGGCCGGCTTGAAGAACTTCCTCTAAGAGCCGGGTGTTCAGCGCTCCGGGTGCAACGCTATTTACGTCAACGTGCCTCGAGCGTAATTCTTCGGCTAATGTCTCGGTTAGTCTTACGACCGCAGCTTTCGATGCCGCATAGGCGCTTAGGTTGGGGAGAGGACTGGTCGCGCCGCCGCCAGACAGGTTGATGATCTTGCCGCGTCCTGACTTCGTGAATCGGGTAACGGCGTGACCGCAGCAGAGCGCAGTACCATAAAGGTTAATTGCGAGGCAACGCTGCCACTCCTCCCAGTTGGTTTCTTCGATTGGTCCTTTCGGCCCATAGACGCCGGCATTGTTCACCAGCAAATGCAACGTTCCCATCTCCTTGTCACAGGTCTGAAATATCGCGGCGACTTCTTTTTCCGATGAGACATCGCATCTCCGCGCAATCACCTTTTGGCCGGAGCCAGCAATGGCTCGCAACGCAGTTTCTGCCAGACCAAGCATTTCGGCGTCGCGCGCGCAAATCAGCACGCTGGCACCTTCTTGGACGAAACGCTCCGCGATGACCTTTCCCAATCCCTGGCTGGCGCCGGTGATGATCGCGTTCAGCTGCTTTAGCCTCATGGTGACCCGAGCGAAAAGTAGCGGACGTGTGGAAGCGGACCATGAGGTAAGTTAAGCGCGTGATTGACATCGATGATCACGACTTCTCTGCCGAGGCCGCGGAGTAGCTCAGTCCAATCCACTTGAGTGATTTCTGGCCAGGCCGTCATTAGCATGATCGCAGCAACACCGTCGATAGCTTCTGCCAGGTTAGAGCAGAGCCTAGCCCTATCTAAAGTGACAGGCAGCGCATTGACCGCTGGATCGTAGCACGAGACATTGCAACCGTGTGAAAGCAGGTGAAAACAAAGCTCGATCGAACTACTCCGGCGCAACGTATCTGTTCCAGGTTTGTAGGTCAGGCCGAGAACTGCCACTTTAATCTGGTCCAGGTGAAGGAAAGCCGCCTCTAGTTGACGCAGCGGCCATTGCTTGTGCACGTCATTACTGGAGAGAATTGCCTTAATCAGCGGAACTTCCTCTTTCGAGCTTTGAGCCAGGTGCGTTAGAGTAACGACATCGCGTGCAAGAGTTCCACCGGCAAAAGCTGCACCGGGCCGAAGGTAAGCTTTCGGCCCAATTCGCGCATCGGAACGTAACCCTCGCGCGAGGTCGTAAGCGTTTGCGCCGTGCGATTCACATAGCCGCGCCATCTCGTTAGCAAAAGTCACCGAAAGAGCAAGGAAAGCGTTGGTTGCGTGTTTTATCATCTCGGCCGATTCGGGTCTCATCCATAGCATTCGGTCGGCCGCGAAAGGGGCGAAGAGCTGCGTCAGCTCTCCTCGCGCTGAATCGTCTGCCACCCCGGCAATGACGCGATCGCGTTCGCGAAAACTCTCCAGCGCGTGACCCAGTCGCAAGTTCTCGGGACTACAGGCAAAGCGAAGGTTCGGATACTTTGCTTGTAGCCTGCTGCAGGTCCCGACTGGAAGTTGCGAAGAGATTAGAACAAGACAGCCCTCGCGAATAGATGGGAGACATTGCTCGAGTCGGCGCAAAACGTAGTCGTTGTCAGCAACATCATTGTCGTCCACTGGCGTGTCATAGCAGACCCAAAGAACGTTGGCTGAATGCAGTGACCGGCTACTATCGGAAGAAAAGGAAAGGTTTCCCGCTTCGAGTTGTCGTTTGATCAAGTGATCTAGACCTGGTTCAAACAAAGGTGCCTGCCCCTGGCTTAGGTCGCGCACGACTCCTTCGTCGAAGTCGATTCCGATCACCGGGAAATGCTCGGCGCAACATGCCGCTGTGACACAACCAAGATGCCACAACCCCAGGACGACGATGTTCATCTTCTGCCCAGCACCCAATGATTGGCGCGCAGCCATTCCAGCGTTGCTATTACCGAATCACGGATCGTTAGTGTGGATTGCCACCCCGTATTCTGAATCCTGCTGGTGTCGAGAAAGATGAAGGGATTGTCGCCAACCCAGCCACGGTTACCGCCGGAAAAGAGCAGTTCAGGCTTGAGATCGAGATACTCTGTTATCCAGTTGATCGAGTCAATGACGCGGCAGTACTCTGGGGCGCCGAGATTGTAAATCTGCACCGGGCGATTATCAGCCGCTTCCTGATCTCCGTTGATGGCGTGCAGCATGGCGCCGATGCAGTCACGGATGTAAAGGTAAGACTTGCGCTGACTTCCATCTCCCAAGACATGAAGGCGGTCGGGGTGATCGAGCAGTTGTCGATAGAAGTCGAAAACGTGACCATGCGTGTAACGCTCCCCGAGAATGGAAACGAAACGAAAGATGTAGCTCCTGAAACCGAAGCCTTCGCTATAGGCTTGAATAAGAGATTCGCCTGCGAGTTTGGAGGCTCCATAGAGCGAAGTTTGGATCGGAAACGGCGCATCTTCCGGAGTGGGAATAATCGTGGCTTCACCATACACGGATCCCGTGGAAGAGAACGCGATCCGGCTGACTTTATTCGCCCGCATCGCCTCTAAGACATTGAAAGTAGCAATCGTATTTTGCTGAAGGTCCCTGGCGGGATGTTCCAGACCGAAACGCACGTCTGCATTTGCGGCGAGGTGAAAGACAAAGTCGCTGCCGCGCATCGCCTGGGTAAGGGCAGCCAATTCCAGGTTGTCTCCATGATGGAATGCGAAGGTGCCGTAACTTTGCGCTCCTTCGAGAAACCGTTCCTGACCAGTTGAGAAATTATCCCAAGCCACAACTTCATGTCCATCGGCTAAAAGGCGGTCGACCAGGTTGCTGCCGATGAATCCGGCTGCGCCGGTAACGAAGGCTTTCACTGCTTAACTGTGGACTCACACTCCAGGCGTTCGAAACGATACTTCACCAGCGCGCGCACCCATGTGATCGGGTCTCGCACGGCTGACACCTTCTTGCCCTCGGTCAAGGACCGTGCCCGATAGTTCACCGGCACTTCCAACGGCTGATAACCTTTCCGCACCAGTTTGATCAAAACCTCGAAATCGAAATCGAAGCGGTCCGCTTCGAATCGTAACCCCGACAGACAATCGGCCCGAAAAACCTTGTACATGGTAAACGGGTCCTTCAAAGATTGCCGCAGAAGAAGGTTCAACGACGCGCGAAAGAGGACATGACCAACGTTAAAGAACATCGCCACTCCTGGCTGGTCATTAAACTCCCGTAGCTTCCAGCTACCACTGTGGCGCGAACCCAAAACGAATGCGGTCTTATTCTGCAGGATTGGTCTAAGAAGCGCGTCATAATCGTTAACATCATATTCCAGATCGGCGTCCTGGATAAGGATGATATTACCGGTAGCCGCGGCCAGACCTTCCCTCACTGCGTTCCCTTTACCAACCGCGCGCTCCTGGAGGATGAGACGTGCGCCGCCGTCCTGGCAAAGCTTGCGAGCGAGTTCTCGCGTCCCATCGGAGGAGTTACTTTCGACAACTATAACTTCCTTGTCGACACCATTCAATTGTTTGCCAGTGACAGCGGCGAAGCACTGGGCGAAGGTCGTGGCTTCATTATAAGCCGGCATGACTACACTCAGCTTAGGCCGGGCTGGTATCCCGGTCTTTGTCGCCGTGACGAGTGCAGCCGAAGAAGGCAAGAGAATGCGGAATCGTTTGCTGAGCACTGCTGGAACAAGGCTCGTTAGCTTGTCAATTGTGCTGGTAAGTCGCGTCGCCGGATAAGTCCGTGCCCGATAGTTCAGATGTTCCCAAGTGTAATACCGCCAGTCAGACGTGACCCAGACCTTGTTAAAGCCGCGGCGGAGAAGAAGAGATTGAATATTGGTGCGGTCAAAGAAGAACTTATTCTCCGGACGAAGCTCCGTCCAGGCCGCGCCGCAGAGTTTCGCTGGAATGCTATCGGTAAGCGGCGTGACAAGAAGGAGCTTGCCGCCTCGAGCAAGAGCTTCCCAGATGTAGCGCAGAGCGGTGGCCGGGTTCGCCGCGCGCTCGATCGAAAACACGCACAGGCAGGCATCGAATGAGGCTGGTTCGATTTTGTGGAGCGCCTCGGCAGGAGCGCAAACGGCTATATGAGAACACCCTTGCTCGCGTCCGGACTCAACCAGCGCTTCCGCCTCATCGGAGATCAGAAGAATGCGTTTTGCTGCCAGATTCCCGCCCAGCTGTTTCTGGAGGTGCTGCCAGTACGAGGCCGCGCGCTCGTGCGCGGCCATGCGCTCCATCTCATCGTCTATTTTTGCCGATGGCGTGAGAGCGGCGATTGTGCTTGCCGACGGTTCGGGGTAGAGCCCGATGAGGCGGCAGTTCTCGCAGGAAAAATATGTCAGGCCATGCGCATTCATGGCATAAGTCCATTCCTGTTCTCCGCAAACTAAGCACGGCTCCATCGATTACCAGAGTCAGCGGCTTTCATCCGGACGTTGAGCGAAGACGAGCATTTCGCCGATGTTTACCTGCCACGCTTTTTTACGCAAGCGCGGGGGCACTATTGGCGAGACGCCGCGATAGAGCCGCTGAAGTAGAGGATTATACTCGCTGACTTGCTCGATCAGGTAATCAGCTGACAACATCTTGGTCGCGTTCTCGATTCGTATGTTACTATAGCCACATCTTTGCAGCGCGTTGCGCATAGCTCCCTTGGAAAACAGATAGGTATGTTGCAGTGGCTGTAACATGGGCCAGTGCGAGCGCATGAGGTAACGCAGGAAGTGACCGGTGTCAGGAGTGCTAAGAGCCAACCAGGCGCCGGGTCGAAGCAAGCTTCGTAGATCATTGAGAAACTTCAGCGGGTCCTGAGTGTGTTCGATAATGTCAAACGCGACGATGACATCGAACGCGCTATCGTTCCGCAAAGCCAGGGCATTGACGTCACCTTGAACGATACACTCGCGGACGTCGCTCCGCGCCAGCGCAATGGCTTCTGAGGAAAACTCAACTCCGGTAGCGTCGAAGCCATGAGCGAGCGCAGTTTCGAGGAAGAAGCCACAGCCACAGCCCACATCGAGCAGTCGCCCACCGGAAAGACCGAGCCGACGGAGTAGTCGGATGCGTCGTTCGAACGTCGCACGCTTGAGATCCGCGGCGCGAACATAGCCTCTGTATAAGCCGGCTGAATATTGCTCGTTAGCGTAAGCAGCCATTGCCTTAAGGGGGGGCGGCTCTTTCACAAAAATGAGCCCGGATTCTCCAGTGATGTAGTAGTCGACGGGAGGCTTGGGGCAATAGAAGCGTGCTTCCTCACCGGTGACGGGGCAAACGAACTTACTGTCGGATGGTGGCATTGGGATCCGTGCCCTCCATTAGGTCAAGGCGCTTGCGCACAACGCGCGCAAAAGCTGGCTGCATAGCGAAGGACAGCGCATTCGTAGTCCATGCCAGGAGGCCAAAACTTCGCGGGATATAGGTAATAAATCGATTTCGAATAATGGCATCGATAGTCCTCTCGACAACAAGCGACAGAGGAACAGTGTGCCGGGCTTCGCGCGGTTGCTCGCGCTCGCGGAAGGTTTCATGGTCGAAAAACGGCGTTACAACCCTCCCCGGACAAATGACATTAACCTGAACGCCCGACCTCGCTAGCTCAAAGCGCAAGCACTGAGACCAGGCGACCAAACCGTGCTTGGCGGTGGTGTAGATCATGTTAGGGGTGAGCGGAATGCGGCCGGCAATCGAGCTCATATTGACGACGGCGCCGCGGCCGCGGGCGAGAAAGTGGGGCAGAAAGCCTCGAGTCAACTGGATAGGCGCAAGAAGGTTCACGGCAAGCAGGTCCGAGATTTCCACCGGGGTCATTTGCGCGAATATCCGATAAGTGGCAAAGCCAGCATTGTTGATAAGAATGTCAGGCGGACCGGATTGGGCCAGGACATCGTCGACCAGCTGCAAGGTAGCTTCTTCACTTGCGAGGTCGCCTACAAACGACTCAAGTGTGAATCCGGCCCGCTTGAACTCATGGACGGTGCTATCAACTGCTTCGCGTGTCTTTCCGGCGATCGCGACCTCAGCGTCGAGTTGCGCGAGCTTCAAGGCCAGAGCCTTACCTATGCCGGACGACCCGCCGGTTATAAGGACCGTTTTGCCAGCAAAAAACTTTTGAACGGAGCTGCGTCTCATCCAATGGCAACAATATTGGACTTCCAAATCGATAGGCCGACACCAGCGTAGAATAGCCGCGGCCGTCGGTGCGGTGGAAAGAGTGAGCGAAACTCGGCCGCATACAACGGGTTCAGATTGGCTTCTTCCGCCCAGTAGCTAAATGGTGAGTGCTTCATCAGGGCGCGGAAAAGCGGGAGCGGTAAGTAATGGAGTAGCGGGATACCGGTATGATGTTCGACCGGAAATAACCGGTTCGGGACGACGGCAAAAGCATTTTTCGAGACGCGACATAGTTGCGAGATAAACGTCCGCTGCTGATCTCTCGAGCCGGCATGCTCGACTACGGCATTGCAGTAGCCGATGTCGAATTCGTTATCGGAAAAGGGCAGGGGCAAATGCGGTTCTATTCTGACAAAGCGCACTGAAGGGTATGCTTCTTTGACTTCGCTGCCGTCACCTATCCCTGCCGCGGTGATCCGATCGGGGTAAGGATAAAATTGCTCGAGGACATTGGCTTCGCTATTTCGAACATCGAGGGAAATCCCAAGGTCGAGAACGGAAGCATGAGGCGTCGGCTGAAGCTCCTTTAATAAGAGACGCAGGACATCGAGACGCGCTTGCAAAGAAATGCGGCTGGCCAGAGCAATACGGCCGGCATGCTGGTAGTATACTTCATCGAAGGCTGGCGGTGCCTTCACTGCTTTTGTGGCACCAAACGGCATGGTCATGAAACGTTGGGAGTGTGTGCAGTTCTGAGGCCCAGGATCAACCAGGTGACGAGCAGCACATAGCCAAGCCCAGACAATAAGAGCACAGTGGTGAAGTAGCGCGGCCAGTAGGAGAAGGAGATGCGATACACCCCGCGGCCTGGTAGTTCGAGGCCGCGGAAAGCGTGGTTGACACGAAAATAGTTTGCGCGCGCGCCGTTTACGCGAACTATGAAATCCTTGGGAAGAAATGTTTCTGTGAGTACGACGACACCTGCGCCTGGTGCGTCAATTGTGAAACTCGTATTGTTGCTCGTGAGCAGGTAGTCGCGTGCAGGCACGATGTCACGTCGCGCCATCTCTTCCCAAGTGGTGACTTGCTGTGACAATGCTGGTAGATCTGTGACCTGGACGGCGGCGAAGGGGCGACCATCTTCTTTTCGTTCGAGAGTAACGAATTCGCCCAGATTCTGATAGCTGGTTGTCATGGTAGTATAGAAAGCCCGAGGCCAGCAGTTACGGTTCTGATAAATAGTCAGATCCAGCTGCGCCACCCTGTCGAGCGGCATGAGCGGTCGGGCATGGTCGCGGCGTTCGTCGAGGAAGTAGCGAACGTTAAGCAGACTGTAAATGGGCAAGGCGGACTTTAAGGTCGTTTTCTCAATAACCCAACGCCATGTCCAAGCAAGCTTCACTCCACTGGCGAGGAGCAGCTCCCGGTAATAAGGATTAATGAGAGGATCGACGCCATAAATCGACTCGATGCCTGCAATTGCATTGTAGCCGGGAAAGAGAGTGTCGACGAAGCCGGCCGCGCGAAATGCCGCAGGTTGCCTTTTAAGGAAGTCGATCGCAGGCGAGGCGCACGTCAACTTCACCCGCACTTGCGGATTGATGACAAAGTCATCGAGGGAAGCGAGGCCGCTGTTAAGATGCAGTCCGAAGCGCCAATGAAGAGCAAGCAAACAGATTACAGTCAGGAGGTTTGCGGTGACGGGAGGACCGGTGCGGCGCCAGCGAATCAGCCAAAGCAATGCGATGCTGCAGACAAATAAGCTTGTGATGTAAATGGCGATGAAGAGGTTGTGCGGGCCGGGATATCCGAACGGCTTGAAGGTGACTGGTGGGCTTTGTTCGGCCTGGGCAAATCCCAGAAACAGGCTGAACAACGCCAGCAGTCCAACAAGAGGGATGACGCAACTCCCCCGCCTATTTGAGTTTTGAAAATAACTGGAGAGACCGAATCCGGCGAGCAGGATACAGTAAACGATAAGGGCTGAGGAAAAGACATTATCGAGATGATCGACATTTCCTAAAAAGGGTATTTTGGTAATTAGCGCAGCGGGCACAATCCCAAAGGCGAGGGCATAGGCGAGGGCAGCGCTCAGGCAAAGGGCGCGCCAGAGCCGGAGACCGGACAGCATCCTGAGATTGCCAAGGCAAAGGAGGACTCCGAGTAAAATAAGAAAATTACCGGAGGGACTGACGATGGTC
Source organism: Chthoniobacterales bacterium (assembly GCA_003244125.1). The sequence continues at coordinate 2,713 of QHBL01000003.1, read as the reverse complement.
GCGGTGGGATTCAGCGCGCGGTAGAATATGTCGTCGAATAGTCCAATGAGTAAAGCTGGTTGAAGTTGCCAGGCATGAGGCCGGTTGTAAGCAGTGAAGGATTCGCGCAAGGAGTAAAGGAAGGTGAACCACACTGGCACACTGATCAGTATGAAAGAAATGCCGGCACAAAGAAGATGGCCGGTCTTGCGCAGTTGGTTCGTGCGACTTGAGACAAGAAAAAAAAGTAAACCGGAAGCGTGCATGCTGAGGAGAAGCATGTAGGCCTCCTTCACCGTGCCACTATTGAGCTCAAACCAGCTGGCCGCGACAAGCAAGACCCCGCAAGCCGTCTCCTTTCGCCTGGATCGTGCTGCGGCAAAGGCAAGCCACGCGAGTAAAATCCATGGAGCGTAACAAAGGCTGAAGAAAGCGGGATGAATAAATCGGTGATAGAAGAATCCGATAAAGGCGGAGGAGAAGGTCAGGAGTAATGCCGATGATAAGTTCTTGCTGGAATGGAGGACGCAGAGTCCTATCCCCCAACAGAACAGGACTTTGCCGAGTAGAAATTTGATATCCCACGCCCAAGCCGCGCCGCGGAAAATTACGACAAAGAGGTGCAAAGGATCGCCGAGCATGGAGATGCCCTGGCCGAGAAGTGGAGTGCCGGCGGAATTCCACCGATCCCACAATGGCAATTCACGGTCGTGAAAAACAGATCTGCTTTGAATGTATGAGTAGGGAAGGCTTTGCCAGAGCATGGCGCCAGCGTCGGAGCCAAGAGTAGCTTCGACATGTTTATCCCGGTAACCCGGTACGGTAGGAATGACAGGATAAAGCATGTAAGAGCCTGCGATGTTAGGAGAAACAAAGCTCTTGCCGAAGAATACTACGGGATAGCAGCTCAGGATGACGCTTCCGAAGGCAATACAAAGGCAGAGAAGAGAAGGAGATTTACTTACAAGCGCGTAGCTCCTCCGCATCCAGCGTCCAGCAAACGCGTACGCGGATGCCAGGTCGCGGAGAGGTTCTTCGGACGAGACAGTCACGATGCTGGGCTTTGGGCGGCGAATTGAACGGAGATGACCTTGCGAAAAGGGAACTCGTCGTAGGAGAGACGCCCGCGCCAGAGGTTATGGCCGGCGGCAGAGAGATAGCAAGTTTCGAGGTCGGCATGGGCCTGCTGGATCAGCTCGTCTAACTGTTGTCTGGCCGAAATGCGGGCAAGTTTGTTCTGATAGCCAGCGATCCTCTGACATTGCTGGCAATGATAGAGCGCTTGTGCACCCTCGATGACACAATCAACGGAATGAAAGGACCAGCCGTTACCGCGTAAGTGGTGAGATATGGCCTGGAATAGTTCACCGAGAGATGGTTCGGGGATATGTTCCAGCACGCTGACGGAGTAGATGCCGTCGAAAGTCTGCCCCACTAGCTGCGGGAGGACGATGCGGAATTGGTCGCGAATAATGCGCAGCTTCGGATAGCTCCGGACGTATTCTTCGAAGTTCGTCGGACCGCCGCCGGAACCATCGTATGGGTCGATGACGGTGACGTTGTAGCCAAGTTCGGCCAGAGTTGCCGCGACCAGCGGCTGCCCGGCGCCAATTTCCAGCAAAGTCGCGCCCGGCGAAAGAAGTCCAAGAGCAGCCTTGATTGTCCATGGCCGTTGCAAGTCTTTCAGGTCGTTTTGAGCGGAGCTAAGAAGGGTGAGATGATCGCAGCTATCGCAGTAATCGCGAACAGTCCCGTAGCTAAGTGAAGGTATTGTAAAGGTCTGATGATAGCGTGTAAGTAAAGTCTCTTTTTCGTTATCGCCTAAACCTTGCATCTAGAGACTTAGCTACCCGGTTTTATCGCCGGAATATTTGCGAGATCAGCAGGGACCTCGCTGGCGCCGAATGTATCTACCCGCAACCGCGCGAGACTGAGGAAGGGGCAGCCGAACCCGGGCGAATGATCACCTGAGCGGTCAAGGATGACTGCGACTGCGGTAACCATGCCGCCACGGGCGCGCACGATATCAATTGTTTGTTGCACACGTCCGCCCCGAGTAACGACATCCTCGGCCACGATGTAACGTTCCCCCGGGGAAATAATGAAACCGCGCCGCAGGACCAGGCTTCCACCTTCTTTTTCGACAAAAATATGTCGCCGCGACAAGACGCGGCCAACCTCCTGCCCGACAATGATTCCACCGAGAGCGGGCGAGATCACTGCATCACTAGGGATGTGCCGCAATTTGCCGGCCAGCTCGCCGCAAACGCGCGCCGCGATTTCAGGATACTGGAGCAAGAGGGCGCACTGGAAATACTGGCGGCTGTGCAGGCCAGAGCGAAGAATGAAGTGGCCCTCGAGCAGCGCGCCTGTTTCGCGGAAGAGCGCGAGAAGATCGTCGCTCATCGCGGTAAAGTTATTCCCACACGTCAACGCTCTTACCGCTGGATGGATTAGCCGCGGCGATGACTTCGATTTCGATTTGGGCGCCTTTCGGCAGGGCTGCCACCTGAATGGTGGAACGGGCCGGCGGGTCGGATTTAAAGTAGGAGCCGTAGAGTTCGTTTACGGTTTGGAAATCGGCCAGGTTAGTGAGGAAAATTGTTGTCTTGACGATGTTCTCGAAACTCAAACCTTCCGCTCGCAAGACGGCGCTGATGTTTTCCATGACGCGGCGTGCCTGTGCGGTGATGTCGCCTTCCACGATCTGTGCCGTCTGCGGATGGAGCGGAAT
>QHBL01000280.1 GCA_003244125.1 Chthoniobacterales bacterium | reverse complement strand
ATTTCGCGCAGACAATCCGCGCAAGTCGCGATGTCAGGCAAAATCAGCGCGCTCTTTTCGCCATGACTCTCGCTCTCGCGAATCTCGAAGCTTTCGTAGCCGCGCGGGTCGAGAAAGGAGGTTTCGAAGCTGTGGAGGATCGCGCGCGGTGGCTTCTCTTTTTCAAATCGGGATAAGAACCGGCGAAGCGAATCGCACGCTCCTTCGATTTCGATAAAGACACCCTGGCCGGAATTTGAAACCCAACCGTTAAGTCGTAGTTCGCTCGCGAGACGATACACGAATGGACGAAACCCGACGCCTTGCACGGCGCCTCGGGCGACGATTTTGACGCGCTCCGCTTTCGTCACGCGGAAGCTTAGCGCGCGAAAAGCCCTTCGACGAAACCGATCTGGTAAACGAGGAACGCGCCGAAACAGAGACTATCCGCGCCCGCGGTGACGCCGATCCAGCGATTAAAAAACAAAAAGCGACGCGCAGAATATGCCACCGGCACTGAAATCGCGGCGGTGATCAACATCATGCCCGCGATGGTGCCGACGCCGAAGATGATGAGGTAGGCCATGGCCCAGAGAGGTTCGCGAATGATCGGCAAAACCAGGAGAGCGACCGCGGCCGAGCCGGCGAGGCCGTGGACGATGCCAATGATTATCGGGCGAAGCGCGCGATAAATTCGCGAACGGCCGAACCAGCGGTCAAGTCGCGCCGGCGGCACGGCATTTTCCGCGTGACCATGTTCATCAGGCCTGTGCTCGTGTGGATGCGAGTGCACGTAATCGCCGTGTTGATGCGGAAGATCGTGAACGGCCACATTTCGAAACGCGCGCAGGTTGAAAAATCCCAGACCGATGAGCATGAGCGCGACGCAAAATTCCAGGCTCATGCCGACGCGTTCGGGAATGACGATGCCGAACAGAATGATCGCGCCGCCGACAATGAGAAGCGTGAGGCTGTGGCCGATCCCCCAAAAAACCCCAGTGAGCGCGGCGTCGCTGATTCTGCGCTCGCGACTGACGATGGTGGTGACGGCGATGACGTGATCAGAATCGGTGGCGTGACGCATGCCGAGGAAAAAACCGAGAAGTAAAATGGAAAACAGGGTCATGAATCGTCGTTCAAAACAGCCGGCTCGCTTTGCAAAAATTTCACCGATTTGATCGCGCATTCCTGGCCTGCCACTGCGCTCGCAGCTTTTCCGCATTGCGGACATTGCAATGTCGCGACCGGTCCTTCGGATAAAGCGTCATGCCAGTATTTGGGCCGCCCGCGATAATGACAATACGAACATTCGACCGCGGCTTCGACGTGTTCGATTTGTAGGACCGAGCCTTCGAGCGGCGTCTCGGCCGTAATTGAACTGTAAGAGAAACGCAATTGTTCTTCCTCGATGTGGCTCAGCTCGCCGACCTCGAGACGGACCTCGACGATTTTCTTATCCGGATTTTCTGCCGCGAACTGGAGAAGCTTCTCGACCAGGCTGCACGCGATCGAGAATTCGTGCATCGCTCAGACGGCGAGCAGCGTGGCCGCGACTTCATCGATGCCGGTGCTGCGCTTGCAACTGGTCGGGATCACTTTGATGTCCGGCTTGAGCATGTGCACATCTCTGGTGAGTTGCTCGACGCTCACTTCCATCGCTTCGGCCAGGTCGGTTTTGTTAATCACAACGACCTGCGCGCCGAGAAACATGTGCGGGTGTTTGCGGACCATCCACGGGCCTTCGGTCACGCTGACGACGACGACGCGCGCTTTTGAGCCGAGCGGAAATTCTGCCGGGCAAATCAGGTTGCCGATGTTCTCGATAAAAATCAGCTTGAGATCTTCCAGCTGAATCTTCTTCAGGCCTTTGCCGACGAGATTGGCGTCCAGATGACAACCGTTGATCGTGGCGATCTGCACGACGGGAACATTTTGTTTTGAAATGGCGTCCGCGTCGGAGCTCGTTGTGGCGTCGCCATTGAAGACGGCGACGCCCATTTTGTCCTTCAGCTTCTCGACGAGTTTGGTGATCAGTGTGGTCTTGCCCGAGCCGATGGCGCCCATGAAATCGATGGCGGTGATACCGTGCCGGTCAAGCAGAGCCCGATTTTCGTCTGCCAAGTTCTTGTTGGCTTCGAGCAAACTGTGCTCGAGCTCGATGTCGTAGATTTCGTCAGGTGATGCTTCCAGCATCACCTGTGCCGTCCCTTCGTTAGCCATTGGTCAGTGCGCCAGACCGGCAAACGCCGTCGGGGTGTGCATCTGCTTAACCACTTTGCCGTTGCCGGTGAACATGTGGACGCCGCACGGCAGGCAGGGATCGAAGCTGCGCACGGTGCGCATGATGTCGATGCCCTTGAAGTTATCGGGACCGTTTTCCTCGAAGATGGGGCAACCTTGCACTGCATCTTCGTAAGGTCCGGGGGTGCCGTACATGTCGCGCGGGTTCGCGTTCCACGGCGTCGGCGGGTAGGGATGGTAGTTCGCGATCTTGCCGTTGCGGATGACAAGGTGATGCGATAAAACTCCGCGGACCGCTTCATGGAACCCGCAGCCGATGGCTTCGTCGGGCACTTTGAATGGAGTGAAGGTCGCGGTGCGACCGGCATGCACTTCCGCCATTGCTTTCTCGATGAAGTAATAAGCGGCGGCACAGGCGTAGGCTTGGAAATAGGTGCGGGCGCGATCGCGCTCAATCGTGTTCGCCCATTTCGGAATGCGCCAGGTGAATTCGGTGTCCGGTTTGGTCGCGGTCTTCGGCAGACGAATCTTCACGCTGCCGTCGCCGGGCGCTTTGACGTAGCCCATATCGACCATGCCAGACAACGCCGTCGCCCAGAGCCGCGCGAGCGGTCCGCCACCGGTGTCGAGAGCAAGATGGTCGCCGGTGCGTTTGTCCAGCCAGCGCGGTGACATGACCCAGCTGTAGTTATCGGCAAAGTTGCGCTTCTGTGGCTTGGGAATTGTCTTTTGATTCCAGGGATGGCGAATATCGATGGGATTCCCGAGTGGGTCCTGTTTGACGAAATACTCGGGGTTGCTGTTCTCGGCCCAATCTTCGTAATAGGAAGAGCCGAGGAGAATGCGCATGTTGACGTTGATATCGACGAGATCGTTCGTGACCAGCTTGCCATCGACGATGACGCCTGGCGTGACGTACATGGCGCGGCCCCAATCGCCCATCGTTTTGTAGTTGTAATCGCAAACATCGGGATCCTGGAACGAACCCCAGCAGCCGAGCAGGACACGCCGGTTACCTACTTCCTCGTAACCGGGCAACGCCTCGTAGAAGAAATCGAAGAGGTCATCGTGCAAGGGCACGACGCGTTTCATGAACTCGGCATATCTCGTTAGTCGCACGAGATAGTCGGTGAAAACCTGGATGGAAGGCACGGTGCCGACGCCACCGGGATAAAGCGTGGAAGGATGCACGTGCCGGCCTTCCATGAGGCAGAACATTTCGCGCGTGTAACGGCTGACTTGCAACGTCTCGCGATAGAACTCGCCCTCGAATGGATTAAGGGCATGCATGATGTCGGCAATGGTGCGGTAGCCGTGGTCTTTGGCGTGGGGCGCTTCTGTTTTCTGCGCTTTCTCCCAGACGCCGGGATTAGTTTCCTTCACCATCATCTCGCAGAAATCGACGCCGACGAGATTGTCCTGGAAAATGTTGTGATCGAACATGTACTCGGCCGCTTCGCCGAGGTTGACGATCCATTCCGCCAGCGCGGGCGGTTTCACGCCGTAAGCCATCTGCTGGGCGTAACAGGAACAGGTCGCGTGATTGTCACCGCAGATGCCGCAAATGCGACTGGTGATGAAGTGCGAATCGCGCGGATCTTTGTTCAGCATGAAAATGCTGTAGCCGCGGAAGATGGACGAGGTGCTGTAGCACTCGACCACCTTCTTCGCGTCGAAATCGATCTTGGTGTAAATGCCGAGACTGCCGACGATTCGCGTCACCGGATCCCACGACATTTCGACGAGGTTGCCGGATTCCACCGACTTCATTGCTGCGGGTGCGGTTTCAAGTGTTGGCATAGTTAAGTCCTGCTAGGTGATAGGATGAATCAGAAAGGAGAATGACGAATGACGAAATCCGAAGCCCGAAACAATGACGAAACCCAAATGACGAAAGAGCAGCGCGCGCCTTTTCGAGCTTCGTCATTCGTCATTGTTTCGGGTTTCGTCATTCGAGCTTCGTCATTTCTAGTTGCGACCGTTGTGCGCGTAATATTTTGGATTATAACCGGTGGTGAGTTCAGCGCGCGGATGCCGCCACTTCGGCTCTTTGTTCACAGTATTGTTCGTGATGGCGCGTAGCCCGCGCAGCACGCCGCCCCAAACGCCGACGATTTTGGTGGAGAGCGCAGAGCCGGGCGGCGCGTCCATGAACGGCATAAACTTATCCGGGAATCCCGGCATGGTGCAGCCGATGCAAATGCCGCCGACATTCGGGCAGCCGCCGATGCCGTCCATCCAGCCGCGCTTAGTCACGTTGCAATTCACCACCGGTCCCCAGCAGCCGATTTTCACCAGGCATTTGGGCGAACCATATTCCAAGGCGAAATCGGCCTGCTCGTAATAACCGGCGCGATCGCAGCCTTCGTGCACGGTTTTGCCGAAGAGCCAGGTCGGGCGCAATTGGTCATCGAGCGGGATGACCGGCGCGAGACCGGCGACTTGGTAGAGGAGATAGAGCAACGTCTCCATCATGTTATCGGGTTGAACTGGACAACCGGGAACGTTGACGATGGGCAGACCGGCCTTCGATTTCCAGCCCCAGCCGAGATAATCCGCCAGGCCCATCGCGCCGGTCGGATTCCCCTGCATCGCGTGAATGCCGCCATACGTCGCGCATGTTCCGGCCGCGATCACCGCTGTCGCTTTTGGGGCAAGGCGATCGATCCACTCATTGGTCGTGATCGGCTGGCCGGTATCGGGATCGGTGCCCATCGCCGCCCAATATCCTTCGCTTTTGATCTTCTCATTCGGGAGCGAGCCTTCCAGTACGAGGACGAATGGCTCGAGCTTGCCCGCCGCGGCATCGAACCAATGCTGCATGAAATCGTCGCCGCACTCATACGCCAGCACCGGATTGTGCAGGTGTACTTTGGGGAGGCCGGGTATCGCGCCCATGAGCACGTCCTCGATGCTCGGCAACGTCGCCGCCGTGACCGAGACCGAATCACCATCGCAGCTCAGCCCCGTCGTCATCCAGACGACGTGGATTTCTTTAATGTCCGGCGGGCGGTCCGCGATGATCTTCGGCGATTCCTTCGTCATGGTTGCCATAAGTTTTACCTCCTCACATACTCTTCAACTTCAGATAGCGGTGCATCTCCGGAATCATCGCCACGATGGAAGCGACAATGACAAAGCCGGCAACGCTGCCGATGATTTTCCAGGCCAGGAGCGCCATGTCACCATTGTCCGTCCCCGGCCTGGCCTTTTCGATTTGCAAAGTTCGTTTCAAGTTCATCCTTTTAATATTCTTCGAAGCTCAATCTTCACATGCTCTTCAATTTCATGTAACGCACCATCTCGGGAATCATGATGATTACCATGATGAGAACGACGAGCAGGACGATGGCGCCGAGAACGATCCAGGCCCAAAGAGCGACGCTCATGTTACTTTCACCTCCGATTGATTTGAGAGGTTTTCCTGGCTCTCATTATTCCCGGTTGTAGGAGTTTTCCGCAAGCTGGCGATCAATTCTTCGATCATCGCGATCGCAGCGGGGATCGCCGACTTGACCGATTCGCTCAGGCCAAGCTGACCTTCCGCCTCGAGAATTTGCGGTTCGCAGCCGACCACGAACACTGAGCGCGGCGTTCCGCCTAGGGAGCGCACCAGTTGCAGAACGCGCATCGGGTTCATGCTATGAGCATTTACGACGTCGCCGCCGCTTTCGTCCAGTTCATTTATTTCAGGCTTGATCAGATAAACCGTACCAGGCGGTGCGCCGCGCTGCGCGGTGTCGATCAGGATCGTGGCGTCATGATCCATCATCCCGTAGGCGAGATCGTACGAGCGGATTCCGAAATCGGCGACGGTGACACCCTCGGGAAATGAGCGGCGTGATAACTTCTTCGCCACCTCGCAGCCGAACGCATCATCACCGAAAAAAATGTTTCCAATGCCGGCGACGAGGATGCGCATGGTTCAGAATGACAAAGCCCGAAGGCCGGATGACGAAACAATGACGCAGCCAAAACGATGGATAGCGCCGCGCCTGACTTTTCGTGCTTCGTCATTCGTCATTGTTTCGCGCTTCGTCATTCGGATTTGGTCATTGCCACCGGCTCCACTTCATCCAATCCATAAAAAAACCTGTGTCCCGGCTGCCGTGCCATTCCCAGTTCACGTCCGGGATCGTCCTCCAGCACGAGCGCGAGATGCACTTCGTTCTGCACGTCTTCTTCGATCGCTTCGATGATTGCGATTTTTCCGCTCAATATCATGTCGAAAGCATC
>QHBL01000281.1 GCA_003244125.1 Chthoniobacterales bacterium | reverse complement strand
CTTCGCGCCGCGCTTTTTCGAAAGCCTCCGCGCCCCAGGCAAACCACTCGACCGGGTTGTGCGCGTGCTGAAGCAGATAAGGCGATTGTTCTTCCGCCAGCCGGTTTTTCTTCACGGCTGAAAGGTAACCCGCATTCGAGGGTGCGAAACTCTCCGTCATCCCGAGCGAAGCCGTGGGATCCCGCGGAAGTTACCTTAAAGCTTGCGCGGCGGGGTCCCTCGGCTCCGCTCGGAATGACGGAGAAATTGTGAAGCAGCTTGTCAGGACGCTGGCTTCTGCGGAAAGTCCCGAAATGTTTCGCGCCTCTCTTTCATTGGCCATCGCTTTAATGATGACTGCGGCGGTGCAGGCCGAGGAATTATTCGTCTCCGCGGCCGCCAGTCTCACCGACGTCATGAAAGACCTGGGCGCGCGCTTCGAGAAACAAAGTCACCTCAAAGTCATTCTGAATTTTGGCGCCTCTAGTATGCTCGCGCGCCAGATCGAAGAGAGCGCCCCGGCGGATGTTTTCATTTCCGCCGATGAAGCACAGATGGATCGCGTGGCCAGATTGATCGCGCCCGAGACGCGCCGCGACCTGCTCACCAACACGCTGGTGGTGATCGTAAGCAAGAATTCGTCTTTGCATCTGATAAAACTGGATGATCTCACCAAGCCCGAAGTGACGCGGATCGCGCTCGCCGACCCGAAAGCAGTTCCGGCCGGCATTTACGCGCGCGAAGTCCTAACAAAAGCTAAATTGTGGGAAAATGCTGAGGCAAAGATAGTGCCGGTGGAAAATGTCCGCGCCGCCCTCGCGGTGGTGGAAGCAGGCAATGCCGACGCGGGTTTTGTTTACCTGACCGACGCCATGACTTCTAACAAGGTCCAGATCGCTTTTGCAATGCCGAAGGAGTTGGCGCCAAAAATCGTTTATCCGATGGCGCTGGTGGCAAACTCCGCGCATCCTGAGTTGGCCCGGCGTTTCCTAACGTTTCTTGAGACCGATGAAACGGCGGAAGTTTTCCGGCGTTTCGGGTTTGGCATCGCGCCGTGAACTTTCTGCCAGGAACCGAGTGGAGCATTGTCGTATTCACGCTCGGGGTTTGCGCGGTGAGCACGATTTGTATTCTGCCGATCGGCCTCGTGCTGGCATGGCTGCTCGCACGTAAACGCTGGCGCGGCAAAGTGCTGGTCGAGACGCTCCTCACCTTGCCGCTTGTCATTCCACCGGTCGCGACCGGCTTGATTTTGCTCAAGCTGTTTGGTCGCCGCGGAATTATCGGCGCATTTCTATTTCACACCTTCCATCTCGACATCGTTTTTACCTGGCGCGCGGTGGTGATTGCCGCCGGGGTCATGTCGTTTCCGCTGTTAGTGAGAGCGGCGCGCGTCGGTTTTGAAGGGATCGACATCCAGCTTGAAGAAATCGCGCTCACTCTTGGCGCGGGACCGCTGCGAACTTTTTTCACCGTCACTCTGCCGCTGGCCGCGCGCGCGATCAGCGCGGGAATCATCCTCGCGTTCGCCCGCGCAGTCGGGGAATTCGGCGCGACCATTTTGCTGGCCGGAAACATCCCGGGTCGCACCACCACCATTTCGCTAAAAATCTATGAAGCGGTCATTCTTGGCCAGGACACTACGGCGTGGCGTCTCGTGATCGTTTGCCTTCTTATTTCATTCGTTGCCATCTGGCTCAGCGAACGCTGGAGCCGCGGCGCGATTGGTTGAGAGCAATAACCTGGGCGCAGTCGCCGGCGCCCAGGGATTTTTCTGGAAATCGCTGCGAATGATTTTCTCTCGTGTCTCGGTCAAAAGCCGGCGGAGGCTAACAAGATTCAGATCGCGGAATTGATCGGGCAATCCTTCCAGGTTTTGCAGGGCCAGCGCAAAAAGGCGCGTCGCCGGGCGCAAACGCCGACCATGCTTGGGATGTCGCGGTTGCTCAAAATTCTTTTGCAGGTGCACAAAAGCGCCCGCCGCCTGGATGAGCGCCTGATAAAATCGCGCCAGCCGCTCCTCTTTTTCCACCAGCCAGAGTTGCTCCAGCACGTCATGTGCTTCGTAATATTTCTGCGCGTCCCACAATTGAAAAAACGTCCCGTAATAATCCTGCCCTCCCGCCGCCGCCGCACCGTCGAGCGCGCGCACGAAATCGGAAATCCGTTCGCGTTTATTCATGACGCGTTTAATCTTCGATCAAGCAACGCAATGGGCAATCCCCGCATCTCCCGGCCGGAACGATGACGCCGGCGCTCGTCGCAAGCCTGCTCGCTCTCGCCGCTGGCCTGGTCATTTGTTCCGCGCTTTTTTCCGGCCTGGAAACGGCGCTCTTCGCCCTGCGCACCCATCAACTTCGCCGCCTGACCGCGAACCATCCGGCGCTGGCCGGCTTCGTCCAAAGCTTTCGCGAAAATCCGCGGCGCGTCCTGGCGGTGATTTTGCTCGGCTCAACTTTTTTCAATGTGCTGCTGACTGTGCTTTGCCTGGCGCTGCTTTGGGAAACGCCGCATTCCGCGCAACTGCCGCAGTGGCTGGTCGCAATCGCGCTGTTCGCCATCATCGTTTTCGTTTGCGATTTAATCCCGAAGCTTTTCGCCCTCGCCGTTCCGTATCGCTTGTCCACGCTCGGCGTTTTCGCTTTGCGCGCACTCCTGCCCTTGCTCGCCACCGTCGGCAGCGCGCTCGAGACGATCAGCGTCGCCATTGTCGAGCTCGTCACCCCCACGCATCTGCGCACCCGCTCGCATTTGTCCGATGAAGAACTCGAGACGCTGATCGAGATCGGCGCCGAGCAGGGAACGCTGCGCGAGTCGGAGGGCGAGATGATCCAGGAAGTGTTCAAGCTTGGCGACAAAACCGCCAAGGACGTGCTCACTCCGCGCGTGGACACCTTCGCCCTGCCCGATGATCTCACTAACGAGGACGCGATCGCGCGGCTGAAAGGGCGGCGGCATCGACGCGTCCCGGTTTATGCCGATTCACCGGACAACATCCTCGGCATCGTCGACGTGAAATCGTTTCTGCTCCATCCCGCCGAGCATTACACCGAGATGCTCATTCCGCCTTCCTTTGTCCCGGAAACGATGCGCGCGCTTGATCTCCTGCGCAGCTTCCTCACCCATCCGCAGGGGATGGCCATCGTGGTCGATGAATTCGGCGGCACGGAAGGAATCGTCACGCTTTCGGACATTATCGAAGACATCATTTCCGATGCCGCGCCCCTCGGCGATGCCGAGCTCTACATCGAGCCGCTCGATGACGGTCGCTACCTCGTTAATGGCAACGCGCGCCTGGATGACTTGAGCGAAAGACTCGGCTTCGAGCTCGAAGCGGACGGCATCGATACCATCGGCGGTTTCGTGTTCAACCAGCTAGGGTACCTCCCGCAACCCGGCGCGGAATTGGAAACACCGCGCCTCAAAATCACGGTGCGTCGCGTCGCGCGCCGCCGCATTGAAGAATTGTTGCTGGAGAAAACGGCCTGCGTCGCCTGCGACGAACGCAACGGAGAACTCACCGCGTGATCTGGCTCGTCCTCATCGGCTGCTGGCTCACTTCATTCCTCTTCGCCGGAATTGAAGCGGGCTTGCTCGCGCTCGACCCGGTGCGTCTGCGCACCCGCGCGAAGAACGGCGACGCCGCAGCGTTGCGCTTGCAAACACTGTTGCGCCACCCCGAGCGCCTCCTCATCACCGTGCTCCTCGCCACCAACGCCGCTGACATCATCGCGCTGCTCATTCTCACCCACGCCCTCGTGCGCGCCTTCCAC